>JANNWI010000332.1:0-16403 GCA_031414715.1 Methylophilaceae bacterium
CGATATTGGTTACGCTATTCAAAGTTTTGCCGAAAAAAATGGGTTTAGTGTGGTGCGCGAGTTTTGTGGACATGGTATTGGCAAAGTATTTCATACCGAGCCACAAATATTACATTATGGCCGCCCAGGCCAAGGCTTAAAGCTTAAAACTGGTATGATTTTTACCATTGAACCCATGATTAACGCGGGCAAGCGCGACATTAAACAAATGCCCGATGGTTGGACTATTGTCACTAAAGATCGTAGCTTATCGGCGCAATGGGAGCATACTATTTTAGTGACAGAAACTGGCTTTGAGGTGTTAACACTTTCAGCAGGCTCGCCTGCAATGCCCATTTTAATATCAATATAGGCTTGATTCTGGCATGTCAGCCAACCTAAACTCATCTACCAGCAGCCAATTGCACGTGCTTCGTGCCGACTTAAAATCACGGCAAGCTACCATTCAAGCAGATTTTCTAAAGCACAAAAACCCTGCGCGTTTACTCAAAAATCAATCACAACTGATTGATACCCTGTTAAAAACTATATGGCTGCAAGCCAATATCCATAAGGCTTGCAGCTTAGTTGCTGTAGGTGGTTATGGCCGTGGAGAGTTATTTCCCTATTCAGATATCGACCTGTTGATTTTACTGCCTGAGCAATTTGATGCGAGTGACAACCAAAAAATTGAGGCGCTGATTAGTTTGTTGTGGGATATTGGCCTAAATGTAGGCCATAGTGTACGCAGCTTAAGCGAGTGTATTGGTGAAGCAAAAAATGATGTAACAGTGCAAACTAATTTGCTTGAAGCACGCTATTTAGCTGGCAACAAAGCCAATTTTACTGCATTCATTAGCGCTGTAAATGCACAAATGCGCCCTGCCGATTTTTTTGCCGCTAAATTTAAAGAGCAAGGCAATCGCCATGCTAAGTTTAACGACACCGCTTATAACCTAGAGCCAAATATTAAAGAAAGCCCAGGTGGGCTGCGCGATTTACATATGATTTTATGGCTTGCACAAAGCCAAAATTTAGGCAGAAACTGGACAGAACTGGCCAAAAATCAACTTATCTCTATTTTGGAGTTAGGGCAAATTAAACGCCACCAGCGTAACTTGCAAACCCTACGTATTCGTCTGCATTATTTAGCCAAGCGGCGGGAAGATAGACTGTTATTTGATTTTCAAAATGAGCTAGCTGCTGATTTAGGTTTTACGACTAACCCACGCAAACGTGCCAGCGAGCAGCTGATGCAAAGCTATTACAAAAGTGTAAAATATATTAGTTTAATCAATGAGATATTAGTTAAAACATTAGAATCTACTTTAACTAAAACAGCACCGATGATTAGTCCAATTAGTGAATACTTTGAGGCGCATAATCAGTGGTTAGAAGCCAAAACTGCCCACGCTTTGCAACAGCATCCATCAGCCATTTTGGAAGGTTTTCTATTGTTGCAACAACACCCACAATTAGAAGGCATGGGTGCTAATTTACTGCGTCAATTGCAACGTGTTAAAAAACTAGTCAACGGCGAATTTAGAAAAAATAACGAAAATAAAACTAATTTTATCAACATATTAATACAAGCAGACGGCGTAAATCACAGCCTGCACCGTATGAATCGCTACGGTATTTTAGGCCAATATATTCCTGCATTTGGCAAAATTGTTGGGCAAATGCAGCACGATTTATTTCATGTTTACACCGTAGACGAGCATATTTTAAATGTACTAGCCAACTTACGTCGCTTCGCTAAGCCAGAACTAAAACATGAATTTCCGCTTTGTAGCCAGTTATTTGACAGCTTCGAAAAGCCGCATCTGCTATACCTTGCAGCTTTGTTTCATGATATTGCAAAAGGGCGTGGCGGCGATCATTCCACGCTAGGCACAAAAGACGCAAAATACTTTTGTAAACTGCATAATTTACCTAAACAAGATAGCAATTTAGTGGCATGGTTGGTAGAAGCGCATCTTAAAATGTCTAGCACTGCACAAAAATCTGATTTATCAGACCCTAATGTCATCGAACAATTTGCCCAATTTGTTAAAACAGAGGTGCGTTTGACTGCCCTATATTTACTAACTGTAGCGGATATTCGAGGCACTAGCCCTATTGTTTGGAACGCTTGGAAAGCGCGATTGTTAGAAAGCTTGTATTACGCAACGCGTCTTGTGCTGCAAAATGAAACATTTAGTGTGCAGCAAGCGATTGATTCGAGAAAAAATGATGCCGCTGCAAGGCTTGCCAAATATGGCTTGCAGGCCAACGCTTATAAAGACCTGTGGGATAACGTGGGTGAAAACTATTTCGCACGCTTTGAAAGTGAAGAAATTGCTTGGCAAAGCCGCTTACTAACGCCGCATGTGTTAAGTGAAACCCCCATTGTGCGCGCCCGCTTAAGCCCTAATGGCGATGGTATTCAAGCGATGATTTATACTAAAAATCAGGATGATTTATTTGCGCGTATTTGTAACTTTTTTGACCGCATGGCCTATAGCATTGTGGAGGCCAAAATATACACTACACAACATGGCTACGCGCTGAATAGCTTTAGTGTGCTCGATCAATCAGGAAAATCAGTCAGTTACAGTGGGTTATTAAAATTTATTGAGGCTAATTTAGCCGAAAAAATCACCGCTATTGAAATTGATGCGCCATTACAAGGGCGTACCAGCCGCCAAGTTAAACTGACGCCATTTAGCACGCAAGTCAGCGTATTAGCAGAGCAAAAAAATGCTATTCAACATACCATAGAAATTGTGGCGGGCGATCGCCCAGGTCTGCTGGCAAAAATAGCCTTTATATTTTTACAACTTGGCATAGATTTGCACAATGCTAAAATTAACACGCTAGGAAATCGCGCAGAAGATAGCTTTCTTGTTTCTGGCAAACAGGGTGCAGCGCTTACGGCGAATCAACTTGCTGCATTGCAAGCAGAGTTGGTGCTTTTATAATAGCAACTTATTACGGCGAGAGAATAAACATACTCTGTACCCGTGCTTAGCATCAATATTGTCGCTAAATTCTAAAGCACCAAAAATTAATTACGTATTTGGTCGAATGCCAAAGCCTTATAGATATTGACTTTCACGCATGAATACCCAGCTTTAGCTGGTATATTCTGCGGTGATGCCAAGCACTGGTAAAGGGCAGACAAATAATTAGTCAAAGTGATAATGCTTGCGTAGCGGTTTTTTCACATCCCATAAGCAAGATAAGCCCGCAGGGAAAGTGACTAAGTCTCCCGCACCAAAACTGACTGGCACACCACCATCTTTTGGCGTAACAGTTACCTCGCCTTCCAAAATGTAGGCAATTTCCTGCGAATTATAGCTCCATGGAAATTTAGACACTTCTTTCGACCAAGTTGGCCAACTAATCACGCCGAGTGTGGTTAATTTGGACGCATCTGGTTTTTCGACAGTGATATTCATTACGCTTTACTCAAAACAAAAAAGCCTCGAATTAGTACCCGAGGCTTACTGTGTGCCTACTGCACAAAAATGCAATGGCTTGTTTTTAGCAAACTTATGAGTGTTTGTAATGTTTTTTTAATTGCTTAATCACTTCCCATTGTGATTTCATACCTTTTGGGAAAACCACAAAATCACCTGCTTTAATAGTAACTGTTTCGCCGCCAGCTGGCGTCACTGTAAATTCACCTTCAAGCACATAAGCGCTCTCTGTCATGCCAAAATCTAATGGAAATTTTGATGGTGCGCAATCCCAAATTGACCAGCTTGAAACGCCGAGTTCTTTCAGTTTTTCTGGGGTTGGGTTGTGGTCGATAGTGATTTGGCTCATGTTTATTCCTTTATAAAATTGATGCACTAAAAGCAAATGCCGCTTACTACAATAGCGGCATTGAAAGACTTAAATTACAAAACTGGCGGAAGAGGTGAGATTCGAACTCACGGTGGGCTCGCACCCACGACAGTTTTCAAGACTGTAGCATTAAACCGCTCTGCCACTCTTCCTACTATTACTTTTGAAACGAAGCGCGCATTATAGCAAATATATCTCAATCATCAACTATATTTTGACCTGCAAACAGTACATCGGTATAACCAAACTGGCTTAAATCCGCAATACGCATAGGGTATAAAACGCCAAGCAAGTGGTCGCATTCATGTTGCACCACGCGCGCATGAAAGCCGCTAACTAACCTATCAATGGCAATGCCAAACTGGTCAAATCCTGTGTAGTGTAAACGCAAATAGCGAGGCACTACACCGCGCATGCCGGGCACAGATAAACAGCCTTCCCAACCATCTTCTGTTTCATCGCCAACAAAATTTAAAGTTGGGTTAATCAGCACCGTGTAAGGTACTTGGTCAGCATCTGGATAGCGAGGGTTACTGATGCCATCCGTTTCTTTTTGGCCAAAAATGACCACTTGCAAGCTGACACCAATTTGCGGGGCTGCAATGCCAGCGCCATTCATCGCTTGCATGGTATCTTGCATATCTTGTATTAGCGCATGCAGTTCTGGCGTATCAAACACTGTTACTGGCTGCGCTTGTTGTAATAAAAGCGGCTCACCCATGCGCAATACTTGTTTTATCGCCAATTAATTTGCTCCATTCACAACCACAATTTCTTCTATTAGCGCACACACTTTATGCATAGTAAGCGCTAAGTTTGTACTGATGTCGCTAAAATTAATACCTTTGCTACTATCGCCGCGCCCTGCCGCATGATTAACCACTGGACAAAGCGCTGCGTAGTGCATGTTAAGTTCGCGTGACAGCACCGCCTCAGGCATGCCTGTCATACCCACAATGGTGGCGCCGTCGCGTTCTAAACGATTAATCTCAGCTGCCGTTTCTAGCCGCGGGCCTTGCACGCATGCATACACGCCACCATCGCGAAGTGGTTGTCCAATATTGATAGCCGCTTGTTTAAAACTGTTTCTGAATGGGCTTGAATACGGCTCGGTAAAATCAATGTGCTTTACAGGCAACTCAATACCATCGTGATAAGTATTCTGGCGGCCGTGCGTATAGTCAATTAACTGGTCTGGCAACACGATATCGCCAGGATTTAAATCGTCCGCAATACTGCCAACCGTAGCAATCGCCAGCAAGCTTTTCACGCCCGATGCATGTAGCGCAAAAATATTAGCGCGATAATTCACCGCATGCGGCGGAATGGTATGACCCGCGCCATGGCGGGCTAAAAAAACCACTTCTATACCCGCTAATTCGCCAAAAATAAGTGGTTGCGACGCCTCGCCATAGGGTGTGCGCGCTATCTCACGCCGAGTAATTTGCAAACAGTGCAATTGTGTTAAACCTGTACCGCCAATAATTCCTAACATAAGCCACCCAAAATGTATTTAATCTTAATTTTTTTGCTTATTTCTAACTCTTATTGTAGCGCATGATGCTAGCTTATGCGGTAGGCATTGCATATTTAATCAGCGACTTATTTTATAGCGTACTAGTTATATGTAAGCAATGTTTTATGTAATACTTGCGATTAATGCAATTGATTCAGGTATATTTAATGTGACAGATAATAAAAGTGGCAACAAAAGCAGCAGCAAAAACAGTAGCAAAAACAGCGCCTCAGAAAATGTAAAAAATGCGCTTGATTTAAACTTGGATGACAGCCTTGATTTAACCCAACAGCATTACGAAAACTTTCCAGTTGCTTCATTTGTACTACCTAAACATTTACGCGAGCCTATTGCGCTTATTTACACCTTTGCGCGGCAAGCAGATGACTTTGCAGATGAAGGTCACCATAATCCTAATTGGCGCTTGGCAAAACTGCATGGCTTTAAGCTAGAGCTTGATTTAATTAGAGACAACAGTAAAACTAAATCACCATTTTTTACTGAACTGGCGAATACAGTTCATAAATACAATCTGCCGCTTGAGCCTTTTTACGACTTACTTGACGCATTTAGCCAAGATGTGACCAAAGAGCGTTATGCCAACTTTTACGAAGTACTAGACTATTGTCGCCGTTCGGCCAACCCTATCGGCACCTTGTTACTGCATTTATTTGGTAAAGCCACATCAGAAAATTTAATCTACTCCAATAAAATTTGCACCGCGCTGCAACTCATCAACTTTTATCAAGATGTGGCGATAGATTTTGAAAATGAGTTTCACAAAAGTCGAATTTATTTGTGCCAAGATGAAATGAAAGCCTACAACATTAATGAGGCGCAAATTGCCAGCCAGCATGCCAATAAACATTGGGAGCAGTTTATGATGTTTAATATTGAGCGCGCTGAAAGCATGTTAAAAGAAGGCAAGCCGCTAGAGCATATTTTGCCAGGACGTATTGGGCTTGAGATGCGCATGATTATTGGCAGTGCTGAACGCGTGATATATAAGCTTAAAAATGTGCGCGGTGATGTATTTAAACACCGCCCTACGCTACAAACTTGGGATTGGCCGGTGATTTTACTCAAAGCTTTATTAGGCTAGCCATTTTGTAATGACTACGCCAAGATGATACTGCCAAGATGACACCGCAACAATACTGCCAACAAAAAGCCGCGCAAAGTGGCTCTAGCTTTACTGTCAGCTTTATTTTTTTACCCAAGTTGCAACGCAATGCCATGATTGCTCTTTACGCATTTTGCCGAGAGGTAGATGATGTGGTAGATGAATGTAGCGATTATCTGGTGGCGCAAACCAAGCTAAATTGGTGGAAGAGTGAAATCAACAATTTATATGCCAACACGCCGCAACACCCCGTCACTAAAGCACTGCAACCAGTGGTTAAACAATACAACTTAGCGCAAGAACACTTTTTAGAGATTATCGACGGCATGGAGATGGATTTAAAATTCAATCGCTATGAAGATTTTAAGCAGTTACAGTTGTATTGTTATCGCGTTGCCAGCGTAGTTGGGCTACTTTCGGCGCAGATTTTTGGCTTCAGCAATCGCAAAACGCTTAAGTACGCACATGATTTAGGCATGGCCTTTCAGCTCACTAATATTATTCGCGATGTGGGTGAAGACGCGCGCAGAGGTCGTATTTACTTACCTTTAGATGAGCTAAAGAAAGCAAAAGTAACAGAAGAGGACATTTTGCAAAGCCGCGAATCGCCCCAAGTGAAAGAGTTGATAGAGTTTCAAATTGAGCGCGCCGAAACATATTATGACAAAGCGTTGCGCGAATTACCGCCAGAAGACGCCAAGCAACAGCGCACTGGACTGATAATGGCAGCCATTTACCGCACCTTGTTGCGCGAAATTAAGCGAGACAGCGCTGAAAAAGTGCTGAACTTTAAAACTAAATTACCGCCGTTTAGAAAACTCCTTCTCGCCATACAAACCTACTTCAAATATGCCTAATGAATATAAATAATAGTCATGTGGTTGTTATCGGCGGCGGAATGGCAGGCCTGGCAGCCTCTTCCCTATTAGCTTCCAGAGGCATTAAAGTGACTTTATTAGAAGCTGCACAACATCTTGGCGGCCGTGCGCGCAGCGTAGCCATAGAATATAACAGTCAAGTTGTGCAGTTAGATAACGGCCAACATATTATGTTGGGCGCCTACACCGAAACACTTAAACTACTCGCCCGTATTGGCGTAAAAGAAAAAGATGCTTTTTTGCGCATTCCGTTAAGCTTAGACATACGCGACAAACATCAAACTGCCTTCAAATTATCTACGCCGACATTTTTACCTGCGCCCATCAATCAGTTATTTGGTTTTTTAAATTGTGTTGGCTTTAGTTGGGGTGAGCGTTTCAGTGTCATACAATTCATGCTAACGCTTAAAAAATCGCAGTATCAATTGCAGATTGATCAGCCATTAGCCGATTTTTTACTTAATCATCAACAATCAGCCAACGTTATTAAACTACTGTGGGAGCCATTGTGCTTAGCTGCACTGAATACACCAGTTAAAACTGCCAGCAGCAAAGTATTTTTAAACGTGTTGCGCGATAGCTTCAAAAGCAAAACAAGTAGCGATTTTTTACTGCCAACATTAGATTTATCACAATTATTTTCGCAGCCTAGTGCGCATTATCTTAAACAAAAAGGTGCGGAAGTTGTTTTAAATCAACGTGTTAAAAGTATTAAAGCAAGCTCGAATGGCTACACCGTTTTTACAAAAGAAAGCACTACTAAAGAAGCGCAATTTAAGGCTAGCCATGTGATTGTGGCCATGTCGCCAGTTAGGCTAAGAAACGTACTGATCGATTTGCCCAAATTGACGCATGTTGCTGAACAAACCGAACATTATCAATACCAACCTATTTACACCATTTATTTGCAATATGCGCGCGATATTACACTTTCTGCACCAATGCTAGGCTTGACAGGGACCCTTTCGCAATGGGTGTTCGATCGTGGCATTTTATGTGGGCAAAGCGGCTTAATGGCAGTCATTATTAGCGCCGTGGGCAAGCACCAGCAATACACGCAGGACGCACTGGCATTGCGGGTAGCGCAAGAGATGCGGGATAACTTTCCACAACTGATTAAACCGCTATGGCACAAAGTGATTGCAGAAAAACGTGCAACTTTTAGCTGTAGTGTCAATCTACCGCGTCCCGCGCACGTCACACCCTACCCACATTTGTACTTAGCGGGCGATTACACCTACGCCGATTATCCCGCTACCATTGAGGGCGCAGTGCGTAGCGGCGTTGCTTGTGCAGAGATGGTATGTAATTCGTAGCCTATAATCGTTAAATTAGATGCCCTGTAAGCCGCATAGATATTACCTTCTAGAGCATCAGTTATTTCTTATTTTATGCATATCCCTTTTCACTAAGATATCTATCTAAGGCATGCTCAATACCAGCTTTTACCTGCTCCTCTGACCTACCTGACTTAACTAGTTGCCCTATAACAAGTTGGTGGATATTATTGGCTGTCGTTGCAAACATAGGCCAAATTGCTTCCAAACGTTGTGTGGCTTCGAAAAGCAGTGAAGGACTTAAAGCGATAGCTCCATATTCACGAAAAAAATGGTGCGTTACCCAGTTTCTCTTTTGCAGTGCATCTTCAAGCTCGATGGTTAGGTCTGCTGTAAGGTGAAGTTCTTTGGCTGCATCACGTATCAATTTACCGAGAGTTTGGTTATATCGAGTATCCATCAATGTGCGGATTCTAGGTTCCCATGCTTCATGTCCCGATATAGATGTAGCAGCAAATAACGAAACTAGCGAATGCTCGAGTGATTGAGCCTGAAATGAGGCCATACCTAAAGCTACTGCAAATCGTCTGAATTCCTGCTCATTGCTCATTAACCGTTCCTAAGCTGATTCAACGCTTGCTCTAAGCGTTCTACCGCAATCACTTCCAATCCAACAATTTTCGCCTTAGGCGCGTTAGCTTTTGGCACGATGGCTTTGGTAAAGCCTAATTTTGCTGCTTCTTTTAGACGTACTTGGCCGCCTTGTACGGGGCGCACTTCTCCCGCCAAACCAACCTCACCAAACACAATAAGTTTAGGTTCTAATGGTTTGTTTTTTAAGGAAGAAACGATAGATAATATCACTGCTAAATCCACCGCAGGCTCGGCAATTTTAACGCCACCGACGGCGTTAATAAACACATCTTGGTCAAAACATGGAATGCCCGCATGGCGATTGAGCACCGCTAACAACATGGCTAAGCGATTCTGCTCAAGTCCTGTTGCCAAGCGTTTAGGGCTGGGCGCATGGCTTTCATCCACCAGCGCCTGAATTTCAATTAATAGTGGCCGTGTGCCTTCCATAGTGACAGTAATGCAGCTGCCAGCCACTTGACTTTCGTGGTGCGATAAAAACAGCGCACTTGGGTTGGCCACTTCGCGTAAACCATGCTCTGTCATGGCAAATACGCCAAGCTCGTTCACCGCGCCAAAACGGTTTTTAAACGCGCGAATCAAACGAAATGCCGAGTTTTGATCGCCTTCAAAATACAATACTGTATCGACAATATGCTCTAGCACGCGCGGCCCTGCTAGCGTACCTTCTTTAGTGACATGGCCAACCAAAATCACGGTAATACCTAATTGTTTGGCAAGCCGTGTTAATTGCGCCGAGCATTCGCGCACTTGCGCCACCGAACCAGGTGCCGATTGTAACGCCTCAGAATACACAGTTTGAATAGAATCAATCACCGCAATATTGGGCTTGTGCGTTTGCAGCGTAGCTAAGATTTTCTCAAGATTAATTTCGGCTAATAGCTCGACATTGCTTGCATCTAAGCCCAAACGCTTGGCACGCATAGCGATTTGTTGTGGCGATTCTTCGCCACTCACATAGATTGCTTGTGAGTTTTTACCGAGATGACATAAAACCTGCAATAAAAGCGTGGATTTGCCAATACCAGGGTCGCCGCCAATCAGCACTACGCCGCCTTCTACCAAACCACCACCAAGTACACGGTCAAATTCGCTTATGCCTGTTGGCGTACGCTCAATATCAGCTGCTTTAATGCTGCTTAATTTTTGTAATTGGCTAGAAGCTGCTAAACCCTCGAATTTATTGGCATAGCGGTTGGTTGAAGTTCCAGACTCTTCAATGCTTTCTACTAGCGTGTTCCAAGCCAAGCATGCGGGGCATTGACCTTGCCATTTTGGCTCGCTAGCGCCACACTCAGTGCAGCTGTAGATAGTTTTCGCTTTTGCCATAGTTATTTATACAGCCTAAGGTGCCACTCTAAATAGCAATATTTTATCGCCATGCCATTTCCCTATTAACACATCGTTTTTCCAGTTAGCCACAATTTCAGCTGGTTTTTTAGAAGTACTGTTAGATTCTGTCCAATTGCCACCGTCACCAGATAATTCAATCGGTCTGCGATTAACGTCATCGAAATACACCGCCCTAAACATTCTGTCGTAGCCCTCATGGCGGTGAATTTTCATAGTAATATTGGCCTTTCCAAGCGTGCCATACAGCACTTGCCCCATGGAGCCAACTGGCTTGGCTACACGGTCATTCAGTAATAGGTACTTTGCGTAAGGTGTCAAATAAGGCTTAAGTGACTGAATGCTATATTTATTTTTAAATTGATCAATCTCATCCAAGGCGCGTGAAGCATGATTACTGCAACGTGAATGCGTGAAAACAATATGCGTTGATTGAATGGTAAAAAAATCTAACTCGTGATGATCGCCAGATTTAACCTCGTCTTGATGACTTTGCGCATCAGCTGATAAGCAACTTTCATATAGAAAAATTGAAGATTCAACATCAGCTGCATACTCATCCTGCTTTTTATTTTTTGATGCTGGTTTTACTGCTTCTGCTTTTAAACGCTTAATTTCCTTTTTCATGGTAGCAACACGTGCAGCATAAACTTTTTCTTTAAGCTTCTCTAAGCCTGCATCAGTAAAAATATCTTGCAACATAATATAGCGACCTGTTGATGCATCAAAACTATAACTTTTTGAGTATTCCTCACAATAGGCACCACAAAATTCAGCGTCTGTACGCAATGAAAGCAACTTTCCATTGTTTACTAACACCTTGTATTGCATAGAAGTTACGCCTGCAATTGGGTCGTTATCCTCTTCAGTTAAATTTCTGACGATGCCCTGACTAGCTTTGCTTGGTGCTGGTGACCCAACGATATCAATGTATAAATAATCATTAATTTTTTTAGCAATTTTTGACTGGCTAGCACTTACAAATGGCAAAATAATAGGCTCACCAAAGTCAATATTCGTTTTTTTTGCCTTAAATTCAATGCTATCAATTTTTAGGGGAGTTGCAGAAAAAGTAGCTGCAGAAGCTGCGTATGCGTGAGGTAAGAAAAGTAAACTAACGAGGAGTAAATATATGCCTTGCATTACAAACTCTAATAATTATCTGGCATATAGCCTGTATTAGCAAAGTTTTCAAAACGTGTATGTTCGCCAATAAACGTTAAGCGCACGCGACCAATCGGGCCGTTACGTTGTTTGCCAATAATAATTTCCGCGGTGCCTTTATCGGCACTATCAGGGTTATAGACTTCGTCGCGGTAAATAAATAAAATTAAATCGGCATCCTGCTCAATCGCACCAGATTCGCGCAAATCGCTCATCACAGGGCGTTTATCGGGGCGTTGCTCTACAGACCGATTTAGCTGCGAAAGCGCTACCACTGGGCAATCCAGCTCTTTAGCTAACGCCTTTAATGAGCGCGAAATTTCAGAAATCTCCGTCGCACGATTCTCGCCCTGCTTACCGGCTGGGGCTGACATCAGTTGCAGGTAATCGACTACGATTAGCCCTAATTTCCCCGTTTGGCGATGCAAACGACGCGCCCTAGCGCGCACATCAAAACTGCTCAGCCCAGCGCCTTCATCAATAAAAATGGGGGCTTCGTTTAGGCGACCTAGTGCAGTCGTCAGCTTTTCCCAATCTTCATCTTCCAATCGGCCAGTACGCATGCGGTGTTGATCTAAGCGGCCCACTGAACCTATCATCCGCATTGCCAGCTGGGTTGAGGCCATTTCCATCGAGAATACCGCTACGGGTAAGCCTGTATCCAGCGCCACATTTTCTGCCACATTCAGCGAAAATGCAGTTTTACCCATAGATGGCCGACCTGCTACGATAATTAAATCGCCACCTTGAAAGCCAGAAGTCATTGAATCTAAGTCAGAAAATCCCGTGGGAATGCCTGTGACATCTGACGGGTTATCTCGCGAAAACAACATATCAATGCGCTCTGCCACTTGTGGCAGCAACTCTTTAATATCTTGAAAGCCTTGGCTAGTGCGTTGACCACCCTCCGCAATTTGGAAAATTTTAGCTTCTGCCTCATCCAACAATTGCTGCGCATCACGGCCATTGGGATTATAAGCGCTATCGGCAATGCCACTACCCACAACCACCAGCTTACGCATAATGGCACGCTCGCGCACAATCTCGGCATAGCGGCGAATATTGGCAGCTGTTGGTGTATTCTGTGCCAGTGCGCCCAAATAGGCAATGCCGCCTACTTGGCTAAGTTCAGCAGTACTTTCCAGTGATTCCGCCACAGTCACAATATCGGCTGGGCGATTATGCTCAATGAGCTTACCAATGTGCTTAAAGATGGTTTTGTGGTCGTGTTGATAAAAGTCATCTGCCTTTAAAATATCGGCAATTTTATCTAAGGCTTCGTTCTCTAGCAGCAAGCCACCTATGACCGATTGTTCGGCTTCGATGGAATGTGGGGGAAGTTTAAGTGCGTCTAGTTGATCGTCAGCCATAAAGTAATTATACCCAATAAAAAAGGCTACCGAGGCAGCCTTTTTCGAATCATACTAAAATAATAAACATCTAAGCAAAACTAGGCGCTGAGTAAAAATAAGCGCGCAGCATATGGGTTATATGTAAGCGCTTATTTTTATAAAAGCAACGAAGTGTTGCAACGATATTTGTTATTTTTAAGCTTCTGGTGTAACTGTAACCGTAATATCTACAACGATATCATGGTGTAACGCAACTGAAACAGCATGGTCACCAATAGTTTTTAGTGGGCCCGTAGGCAAGCGCACTTCAGATTTAACTACCTCAAAGCCAGCAGCTACAAGACCTTCAGCGATGTCACCATTAGTAACAGAGCCAAATAAACGGCCATCTACGCCAGCTTTTTGTGATACTTTTAATACATAAGCAGCCAATTTTGCACCGCGCGCAGTTGCTGCAGTTAAAATGTCCGCTTGTTGCTTTTCTAGCTCTGCGCGGCGCGCAGCAAATTCTGCTTTGTTGGTTTCTGTTGCGCGTTTTGCTTTGCCTTGTGGAATTAAAAAGTTGCGACCAAAACCATCTTTCACTTTAACAATATCACCCAAGCTGCCTAGGTTTGCTACTTTTTCTAATAAAATAATTTGCATAATATTCTCTCTTAAGCCCTAATTAACCCCAAGAATTACCCTGGGTGCTTGTCTGTGTATGGTAACAATGCCAAAAAGCGCGCAATTTTTACCGCAGTGGTTAATTGGCGTTGATATTTGGCTTTTGTACCTGTCATACGGGCTGGAATAATTTTAAAGTTTTCACTGATGAAATCTTTAAGCAAATCCACATCTTTGTAATCAACTTGTTTAATGCCCTCTGCGCTAAAACGGCAGTAGCGGCGGCGTTTGTACATTTCTCTTGCCATGGTATAACTCCTAATATTTTTTAAGCTAAATCTTTATCCAGATTTTTATCTAGCTTAATTTGTTCAATATGAAAAACCAGTTGCGTACTTTTTGCGCTGCGTTTGGCTAAAAAACCTTTGGCTTTAATACTGTCGCCAACTTGAATGTTACTTTTTGCAATTTCGCCAGCAAGTTTGCCAAGCACAACCGCGTTAACTTCACATTCTACTTTTCTTTTTAAGCCTGCCTCGGTTTGTTCAGAGGCATGTTGCAACACAAAACTTAACAACGGTAAACCTGCTGGGGTGTAGCGCATGGCTTCAAAGCCAACAACTACGCCACTTAACACCAAATTATTCAAGGCGTTAAACGATTCACTTAAGCTGCTACAACCTCAACTTTAGCTGCAACTTCTGCAACTGGTGCTGCTTTAGTTGGCGCTTCATCGCGATTAATCACGTTACGTGATTTCTCTTCTTTCATCATAGGGCTAGGTGCGGTTACCGCAGTTTTAGTGCCCATGGTGATGTGACGAATGACCGCGTCGTTAAATTTAAAGCCGTGCTCTAGCTCAGCCAATGCTTCTAGGCTGCACTCAATGTTCATTAACACATAATGTGCTTTGTGGATTTTTTGGATTGGGTAAGCCAATTGACGACGACCCCAATCTTCTAAGCGGTGCATGGTGCCGCCGCTGGCTGCAATTTGTGTGCGATAACGTTCAATCATCGCTGGCACTTGCTCGCTTTGGTCCGGATGGACGATAAAAACTACTTCGTAATGACGCATGAAATCTCCTTGTGGTTAAAGCCACCTTCAATGCGGATGAAGTGTGGCAAGGTTTGAAAGAGTCGCGATTATAGACAAAAAGCGTAAATTAATCAATTTATAAGACTACTTTATTGTCTACTTTTAATTTTTAACAGCAAAATCAATAGAGATAATCCCAGTGTAATCATATTGGCAATGATAATTGGCCAATCTTGCTTCAACACACCATATAGCAACCACAGCGCCACGCCTAACGTAAATGCGCTATACATTGGCAACGAAATACCAGACAAATCGCGCGTTTTGTACGAATAATAAGCCTGCGGAATAAACGCCAGCGTTGTAAGCACCGCCGCCGCACTGCCTATAATGTTAGTGAGGTTTGAAATAACTTTACCTACCATCTTTTTTTATCGGTAATTGAAACGTGTGTTTGGCCAAGTAGATTTCGCGCAAAAAGCAGCCCAGGCTCACAATTAAGCTAAGCATGGCAACAATGAACACAATCGATACCAGCCATGACGAATCCCAACCAACAACCGAGCCTAAAAACAGCATGCCGATGACCACAGATACCAGTAATAGCGACAATGTACTAAGCGTAATAGCCCAGTGCACCCAATTGGCGCGGCAAGACAGTAAAAAAAGTTCACGGCTATAATTAGCACAACTCGGATTTTCGGCTTGCGCTTGCGGCGATACGCATTTTTCGTTCAGCGCACGAAATCTATCCACCACGCGCCCTAACCTACCAGTAAGCACGCCCAACAGCGCGCTGACGCCCATTAGCAAAAATACAGGCGCAATCGCCAGCTGTATTACCTCGGATGCGCTGCTGACACTATGTATAACAGTTTGCATTGTTCTACCCTTTTACTTTTAAGATGTGCCCTGTGTGCCGCATGGGTATTGGCTTGCAGAGTATATGTTTTATATTAATTTAATTTAATTATTCAATTAAATCGGGCATGCTGGCCCCATAAAATTTAGTCTTAAGCGTTTTGAGTTGATCCCTAAAATCTGCGGCTTTTTCAAACTCTAAATTCTTCGCCGCATCGTGCATGGCTTTTTCTAAGCGTTTCATTTCTTTGGCAATTTGTTTTTCGCTTAAGCTTTCATAATTGGCTTGCTCTTGTGCCGCTTTTCTCTCACGCTTGCCTTCTTCTACGTCGTACACGCCATCTATCATGTCTTTTACGCTTTTTACAATGCCTTTAGGCGTAATGCCATTTGCCTCATTAAAGGCAATTTGTACTTTTCTACGTCGGTTGGTTTCGTCAATCGCCAAGCCCATGCTGCGCGTAATGCGGTTGCCATAAAAAATGACCGCACCATTTAAGTTACGTGCGGCACGGCCTGCCGTTTGAATTAAACTACGCTCGCTACGCAAAAAACCTTCTTTATCAGCATCTAACACAGCCACCAATGATACTTCGGGAATATCCAATCCTTCACGCAGCAAATTAATGCCCACTAGCACATCAAACTCACCTAATCTAAGGTCACGAATAATCTCTACACGCTCAACAGTATCAATATCACTGTGCAAATAACGTACTTTTACACCATGTTCCGCTAAGTAATCGGTTAAATCTTCTGCCATGCGTTTGG
>JANNWI010000333.1:0-2921 GCA_031414715.1 Methylophilaceae bacterium
AAGTGCCAAAAAATTTAAAAGATGCAGTACTAGCGATTGAAGATAGGCGCTTTTATCAGCATGGCGGCGTGGACACAAAAGGCGTGTTGCGTGCAATTAAAAATAACATTACCGGCAAAAGTCATGAAGGTGCCAGCACCATTACCATGCAGGTGGCGAAAAATTTCTTTACTGTGCCAGGTGGTAGGCGCACCATCGTTACCAAAATTAAAGAAACATTGTTGGCGTTAAAAATTGAAAAAGCCCTCAATAAAGATCAAATTTTAGAACTTTATTTAAACCAAATCTACTTGGGTCAGCGCTCTTACGGTTTTGCAGCAGCTTCGCAAGTGTATTTTGGAAAATCTCTCTCAACAATCACGCTGGCTGAAGCGGCCCTATTAGCGGGTTTACCCAAGGCGCCCACCGGTTATAACCCTTACATTAACCCACAGCGCGCCATTAAGCGCCAGCACGAAGTATTG
This sequence comes from Methylophilaceae bacterium, assembly GCA_031414715.1. Lineage (GTDB taxonomy): Bacteria > Pseudomonadota > Gammaproteobacteria > Burkholderiales > Methylophilaceae > Methylotenera_A. The sequence continues at coordinate 465 of JANNWI010000333.1, forward strand.
CGCGATATGCAACGCTATGGCTTTATTGATGAGGTTAAATTTAATGCGGCAATGGCGCAAACCTTAAAGTTTAAATCTTCAAAACTGTCCAAAGATTTAGACGCTGATTATGTCGCAGAAATTGTGCGCCAAATGCTGTATGCACGTTATCAAGATGCCATTTATAGCAGTGGTTTAAAAGTGTACACCACCATTAAAAAAGTCAACCAAGAAGCGGCCAACAAAGCAGTTTTATTGGGAATTCTAGAATATCAACGTCGTCAAGGTTATGGCAAACCTGAGAAGCAACTTAACTTGAGTCAAGTCAATGGCAGCTCGTTAGAAGAAGGCATGCAAACTGCACTGGCAGATATTGAAGAATATGGCGGCTTTATGCCAGCGATTGTCACAAGCGTTGCGCCCAAGTTAGTTAAAGTATTCACCAAAAAAAATGAGCAGTTTGATATTACAGGCGAGGGCTTAAGTTTGTTACAAAAAAACTTAACTGATAAAGACCTTAAAAATCATAAAATTAAAGTTGGATCTGTAGTGCGAGTTATTAAAAGCAATGGCCAATGGCATATTGTCGAACTACCAAAAGTAGAATCTGCACTGATAGCACTTAACCCAGAAGATGGCGCTGTCACTGCCTTAGTGGGTGGTTTTGATTACAAAAAGAATAAGTTTAACCATGTGACACAAGCATGGCGCCAACCTGGTTCTAGTTTTAAACCGTTTGTATATTCGGCCGCGCTAGAAAAAGGACAAACGCCTGCCAGTATATTTGAAGATTCACCCATTACCATGTCAGCGGCAGAGAACGGCAGCAACAAAAGTTGGGAGCCAAAAAATTTCGACAAAAAATACGATGGGCCAATTCGCATGCGGTCGGCTCTAGTCAAATCTAAAAACATGGTATCCATACGTTTGCTACAAAAAATTGGTCCACGGTATGCACAAGATTACATCACCAAATTTGGTTTTTCTCGAGAAAATCACCCCGCTTACTTAACCATGGCATTAGGTGCTGGCGATGCAACGCCTTGGGGCATGGCCACTGGTTACGCAGTGTTTGCTAACGGCGGCTACCGCGTTACACCACATATTATTACTAAAATTACAGACAGCAATGGCAAGCTAATTGAGCAACCGCATTACCCTAAAGCCAAAAAAGATGCACCACGCGTGATAGATAGTCGCAACGCTTTTATCATGACATCGATGATGCAAGACGTCATAAAAAGAGGCACTGCCACCAAAGCCAAATCGTTAGGCCGCCAAGACATAGCGGGTAAAACCGGTACTACCAATAACCAAATTGATGCTTGGTTTGCAGGCTACAGCCCAAAACAAGTGGCAATTACTTGGATAGGTTACGACCAGCCACAATCGTTGGGCAAAGACGAAACAGGCGGCAAAGCAGCATTACCGATTTGGATACGCTACATGGCGACCGCCCTGCGAGGCACGCCAGACGAGCCTGTCAGCGCACCCGATGGTGTCATGGTATTAAAAATTGATCCCTATTTAGGTGTTCAAGTTGGCGAAGATGAAGATGGCGTTTATGAATATTTTTACCACGAAAATCCGCCACCAGAAGTGCCGGTTTATATACCACCATTAGAAGATCCTACCTATGAAGATTTTCCGCAGCAATCTATTCCAGATAATATGTTGGACAACCCACTGCAACCGCAACCGCCAGAGCATGTTCCACAGCCAGAGCCGCAAAGCGAAAGCGTGAAAGCTGAACCACGCCCACCCCAACAAACTACCAATAAAACCACGGACATTGCTAACAGCAAGAACAATTCTAGCGCTAATAATGCGGCGGCGCGCGCCATGAATCCATCTGGCTTTTAAGTTTTTAGAAAAAAGTAGCCTTTAGAATTTGAACCATGTCACGAGAAAACCTAGACCACATGCGGCAACTCATCGCCCAAAAAGCCGCCCAAATGATGGCAGAAGATGGCATCAATGACTTTGCTTATGCCAAGAAAAAAGCGGGTAAACAGTTAGGCGTAAGCGAAGCTAGCGTGCTGCCAACCAATGCCGAGATTGAAGAAGAAATTCGGCTATATCACAATATTTATAATGCCGATGAACAACCGCTAGAGTTAGCAAAACTGCGTAAGGCTGCGCTGATGACCATGCAACTGTTTGAGCGCTTTAACCCGCACCTAACTGGTAGCGTGTTAGATGGCACCGCAGGTAAATTCTCACAGACCAATATTCACCTGTTTGCAGATAGCGCAAAAGATGTAGAAATATTTTTGCTTAGCCAACAAATTCCATTTGATAGCAGCGAAAAATCGTATCGCGTTTCTGACAAACCCAGCAAAGATAAAAAAGAAAAAGTCCGTAAAACTGTGCCGGTTTTTACGCTGGAAACCGAACTTGGCTTGCAAAAAATCAGCGTTTTTGATGTGGATGATATGCGCGTTGCAACCAAGAAAACTAGCGATGGTAGCAACGCGG
>JANNWI010000334.1:0-5256 GCA_031414715.1 Methylophilaceae bacterium
TTTACAGATCAGTTTGAATTTACCAACCACAGGTTTGCCTGCCAACCCTGTATTTGCCGGAAATATAGCACAGCTACCATTACAAATAACAGACACAAAAAACCGTGCGCGTTATTCAATCATTGCCCAGTTTGAAGACAATGGATTAGTAAGCAATGATATTTTGGCTAACAACTCACAGATATTTCTTGCGCCTTTACAAACGCAGCAGCGTGGTTGGCTAACGCTACCACGCGTTAAGCTACATACCGAGTTTCCGCTGATGCTGTTTCATGCATGGGCTTATGTAGATAACCCGCAGCAAATATTGGTTTACCCAAAACCTAGCGTAAATAATATGGCACCACCCATATCTAATACAGGGCATATTGGCGGCAACAGCCACATAACACGTGGTGATGAAAATTTTGATGGTCACAAGACGTATCAAGTAGGTGACGCGCCCAGCCGTGTTGATTGGAAGGCATCGAGCAAAGGCATCGGTATGCTGAGCAAGCTATATAGCGGTGATGGCAGCGCGATTTTACTTTTGGATTGGGAAATGACGGCTGGTTTGGAATTTGAAGCGCGCATTTCACAGCTAACACAATGGGTAATCGATTCACACCTGGCACAACAGAGTTTCGGTTTAAGGCTGCCTAATCTAACGTTACAACCAAATAACTCAAATGCGCATTACCACGAAGCTTTACAAGCTTTAGCGCTGATGCAAGTATGAAAAAAACCACTTTAACACCGCAACATTTATATTGGTTGCTGGCAAGCTTGACACTTATTTTGGCGATTCACGCACCCAACTTGCCTGTTTGGGTTACCGCTGCTAATGCGCTCTTCATCGCTTGGCGCTATTTTGCTATTCAAAATCCTATGCTCATGCCGAATCGTTGGTTATTGGTGATGCTGTCCATGCTGACAGGCTTTGGTATTTTGCTTAATTTTCACAGTTTTGGCCGTGATGCATCTTTAAGCTTATTAGTGCTGATGACAGTGCTAAAGCTGCTGGAAACTCGCGTGAAACGCGACTATATGCTGACGGTGATGCTAGCTTACTTTTTAATTGGTAATTTGTTTTTGTTTAACCAAAGCATACTCACATTTTCTTTAAGTATTCCGCCATTGGTTTTACTCACCGCTACGCTGATTCATGTCAGCTTAAAAGTGCCACAAAACTGGAGATTTTTACTTAAGCTGGCAGGCAAAATGTTGCTGCAATCGGTGCCTGTTATGCTAATTTTATTTGTGCTGTTTCCGCGCATTCCAGGTCCACTATGGGGCATTCCGCAAGATGCATACAGCGGTATGACAGGCTTGGGCGACAACCTAAAATTTGGCAATATTAGTAACTTAACCCAAAACAGCTCTGTTGCTTTTAGAGTGCAATTTAAAGACAAAATACCACCAAATAACCTGCTGTATTGGCGTGGACCAGTATTGTGGCATCAATACAAAAACGAATGGCTAATGACCAGCAAAACGATTGGTTTGCGCCGCGAAAACTTAACTGTTGAAGGTGCGCCAATTGATTACACCATTACACTAGAGCCACACAATAAAACTTGGTTACTTATGTTAGACATGCCTACAGCAATTCCAAAAATAGCATCACTTACTCACGATTTTATGGCAATGAGTACTGAGCCAATTCGCACGCGTATACGCTACCAAGTAACATCGCACCCCAATTACCAACTTGGTACAAAGCTGATGGAACGCGAGCATACACTTGGCAGCCAACTAACCGAAGGTGAAAACCCACGAACGTTTCACTTGGCGGCAAGCTGGCATAACCTGTTGCCAGAACAGAAAATTGATAAAGCGCTGCAAATGTTCAGGCAACAAAATTTTATTTACACATTACGGCCACCTATTTTACGTAGCAATCCAATTGATGAATTTTTGTTTGACACGAAAAAAGGCTTTTGTGAGCATTATGCCACCAGCTTTGTTTATTTAATGCGCGCAGCTGGTGTGCCGGCGCGCATTGTCACTGGCTACCAAGGTGGCGAGCTAAACCCAAATGGCAATTATTTAATTGTGCGCCAAAGTGACGCACATGCTTGGGCCGAAGTTTGGCTAGAGGGCAAAGGCTGGGTGCGCATCGACCCAACCGCAGCAGTATCTCCGGAGCGAATAGAGCAAGGCATTAGCGAGGCGCTGCGTGATAGCGATGAACTGCCTTTGCTGGCTTGGGGTGATTTCCCACTACTTAAAAAAGCTTTTTTAAATTTTGATAGTATTAACAATGGTTGGAATCAATGGGTGTTGGGCTATGACGACAAAAAACAATTAGAATTTTTAAATCATTTAACCGGGAAAAAATTAGGCTTATCTGACTTAGTATTTTGGATGACAGGCACCATTGTATTGGTGATGCTAGCCACCAGTTACTTTTTGTTTAGGCGAATTAAGGCCAAACTCAATCCTGCGCAGCAACTTTATCAACAATATTTACGCAAGTTAAAACGCGCGAACTTGCAGCCTAATACTGGTGAAGGTGCGCTAGATTTTGCAGCGCGAATTTCACCACTGTTACCAAGCCAAAAAAAAGAAATTTTGCAGATTGCCAGCAGTTATAATGCCTTGCAATATAGCGATACGCCTCAGCCAAAAGTGTTAAAACAATTAGAAAGTTTAATTATGCAACTGAATATTAGAAAACCTTAATACTGATATAGATGACTTCTGACAACCAAATTGATATTGGATTTATGCAACAAGCGCTAGCGCTTGCAAGCCTAGCAGCCAATAATGGCGAGGTGCCTGTGGGCGCTATTATCGTTAAAGATGGTGAAATTATTGGCCGTGGCTGCAATGCGCCGATTGGCCTGCACGACCCTACCGCACATGCAGAGATACAAGCGCTTCGTGAGGCAGCAGCGCACTTAGGTAACTACAGATTAATCGATTGCACACTTTATGTGACGCTAGAACCTTGCGCCATGTGCGCAGGCGCAATACAACATGCGCGCATCGCCAAGCTAGTATATGGCGCTAGCGATCCCAAAACTGGCGCTTGCGGTAGCGTGGTCAATTTAATGACAGAGACTAAATTGAATCACCATTGTGAGTTGGTTGGTGGTGTGTTGGCGTCAGAGTGCGGTTCGGTGTTAAGTACATTTTTTAAACAACGCCGCTTGTTAAATAAGCAATAAAAAATCCGAACCATCAAACAAAAAACCCGCCGAGGCGGGTTTTGTTTTGGAACTTGAAGTTCTTAATCGTTACTTCCCATTAAGCCCATCAGCAACTGCAACAAACTAGTAAATAGATTATAAATACTCATGTATAAGCTTAAAGTTGCCATGACGTAGTTAGTTTCACCGCCTGTTACGATGCGGCTTACATCATACAAAATAAAGCCAGAAAATAGCAACACGCCTATACCAGAAAGTGCTAACTGCATGGCTGGAATTTGCAAAAAGATATTAGCTAGAGATGCCACGATAAGCAAAATAATACCTACTAATAAAAACTTGCCCATAAAGCTAAAGTCTTTTTTGGTAGTCGTTGCGATGCCAGCCATCGTCAATAAAATCACGCCTGTACCGCCAGCCGCTAAACCAACAATTTGGCCACCATTACTTAAATTTAGTGCATGTTGCAAAATTGGGCCAAGCAATAAGCCTAATACAAAAGTTAACGCAAGCAATAACACCACGCCAATACTGCTATTGCGATTAGCTGAAATGGCTGCAAACATACCAAACATCACTGCCATTGCGCCAATTGCGAACATAAATGGATGCAAAGCTGCAAAAGCAAAATTCATTTTCATGCCGACCATTGCACCGATTACGGTTGGAATCATGGTAAGGCCAAGCATGGCGTAAGTGTTGCGCAACACTTTATTTTGCGTATCCAGCGTACCTTCACGACCTAATACTTGCATATCATCTAACATTTTATTTCCTTATAAATATCTGCCAAGCGGCAACATAATTAAGATAGCGACAATTAGCAAAAGTTTCAAGTATAAAATTGTGATAAATGTGTTTCAAATTCATGTCAGCATTTATTATTTTAGAACGCGATTTCTATATTCGCCTGTACGTGTATCAATCTCAATTTTGTCACCTTGCGCCACAAACAAAGGCACAGGAATCTCAAAACCTGATGCCAATTTAGCTGGCTTCATCACTTTACCTGAGGTATCGCCCTTCACTGCTGGCTCTGTGTAGGCTACTTCACGCACAACAGTGGTTGGCAACTCAACTGAAATCGCTTTACCGTCGTAAAAGCGAATATCCACTGGCATGCCATCTTCTATAAATGGTAATGCATCTTCCATAAACTCTGCGTCTACGTCGTATTGATTGTATTCTGAATCCATAAACACATATGTTGGATCTGCAAAGTAGCTGTAAGTTGCTTCTTTTTTCTCAAGCACAATCACGTCAAACTTATCACCAGCACCATAAATCGTCTCGCTTGGCGCTTCTGTCAGTAAGTTTTTAAACTTCATTTTTACCACCGCAGTGCTGCGGCCAGATTTATTGTATTCGGCTTTCACCACCACGAGTGGTGTTCCATCAACCATAATCACGTTACCGGCGCGGAGTTCTTGTGCTGTTTTCATCGCTAAAATCTTTAATAATTTGTGAAGTGCGCATTATACGCGAGACTTATACCTTTGTAAAAACACTATGGATTGTATAAAGCATTGCAAAAAATCACCAACTTAGCAGCTAAATCTGGCTGGCTGGCAAGCTGTGCTGACCGAGCTAGCGTATAACTTTTAATTGCTGGCAATTGTTGGATATATTCAGTAAAAACAGCTTCAGGCAGCTGTCCTGCAGACCAATATTCATGCGCCTTGCAGAGCAGGTCTTTTTTATCGTAGTTAACATAAAATAAATCTAAGAATGCGTTTAGCTTTACCAAGTGCGTGTTTTCATCTTGAATATATGGTTGCCAAATAAATGGCTTAGCTGCCCAAATCGCGCGTATCCAGCTGTCTTCACCGCGTACAAAATTGAGATCACACGCAGCTAATAAATTGTTGTAATCCGCTTGGCTTAAAAACGGTAGCACATGCAGTGTTAAATTTTGCTGCACGTACGTTTCCCCAACCTGTATTGATGCTTGACCAAAAAACGGTGCGATTTGGGCAAAAATATTATTATCAGAAATATAACAATGAATCGGCTGTGTTGATTGTGCCATGACACTAAGCAACTGCAACACAGGCGCAAACGGATAGCAAAATAATGATACTTTTAAACTCGGATGATTGCTTAATCGCAAACTTTCCCAAAA
>JANNWI010000335.1:0-4031 GCA_031414715.1 Methylophilaceae bacterium
CACATGACCTAAGCCTTTCAGCACATCTTCTAACGACTTGCCAGAAGCTAACTGCAGGCCGACTTCACGGTTTCTAGAATATTGGCCTGTGCAAGTGAGCACTAAATCACCCGCGCCAGCTAAACCCATAAAAGTTTCGCTTTTTGCGCCCAGTGCCATGCCAAATCTTGTAATTTCAGCAAGTCCACGCGTAATCATCGCTGCGCGCGCATTATTGCCAAAACCCATGCCATCACTGATGCCCGCTGCAATCGCCATCACATTTTTAACGGCACCGCCTACAGAAACGCCAATCACATCGCTACTGTTGTACACGCGCAGATTACCGCCATGGATTAAATTGGAAGCCCGCAACGCAAAATCAATATCACTGGCAGCCAATGTCACGGCAGTAGGCAGACCACGCACTAATTCAGCCGCAAAACTAGGGCCCGATAAAGCTCCCCATTTGTGTGCACTGCCCAACTCTTCAAGCGCCACTTCGTGCGGCAGTTTGGCAGTTTCTGGTTCTAAGCCCTTATGTGCCCAAATAATCGGCTGCGTAGATTTTAAGGCCTTAATGTCTTTTAAAATATTGCGAAAGCCTGAGGTTGGCACTACAGATAAAATAAGCTCGGCATCTTGAATCGCCACAGCCAAGTCATCTTCCACTTGCAAATTATCTTGGAATTTAAAATCACCCAAATAAAGCGGATTTGCACGCGACTTGCGCATACCTGAAACATGACCACTATTGCGCGCCCACAAAGACACTGGATGTTGCTGGCTAATATGCATGGCTAATGCGGTACCCCATGCACCTGCCCCCAATACCGCAATCTTACTCACTTAAATTGCTCGCCATTAGTTAAAACCCCAGAGCTTATCAACCTGCACAAACCCAATCACACCATCGCGGTGTTTCACTTTTACCCAGTTGTTATTGGCGCCGCCAGCAAGTAACTCTAGCACTACATCTTTTTCTACCGTCGCCACTAATGCGGATGAAGCATCATCAGAAGCTTTAATCTCTGTTTTGACTAGCACTAATACGGTACGCCTGGGGCTAAGCGCTTTACTTTCCAGCCAACTTAAGCCACCTTGGCTATCGCGCACTTTAATCCAATCACCCAAGTTGACGATCACCTCCACTGGATAGCCGCTGCTTAAAATGCAAAGCTTAACCGCTTCTTTAGATGGCGCATCATAGGTAATGGCTTTGGTAGGCACAACAGAGCGAAAGTCTAACGCTTGGGCAGGAAATGAAAATGCTAGGCCAGCTGCCGCTGTGCCTAGCATTAAAATAAAATTAGACTTTAAAACACAGTTAGGCATTAAAAACTAATTGGCTTTTGCAGCGTTTTCAGCTTGTTGCTTTTGTTGCATATACAAAGCTTCAAAATTAATTGGGTTAAGTAATACTGGTGCAAAACCAGCGCGAGTCACCATATCAGACACCGCTTCGCGTGCGTATGGGAACAAAATATTCGGACAAGTAACAGCGAGAATTGGCTCTAAGTTTTCTTCTGGCACATTGCGAATAGCAAAAATACCAGCTTGTGTAACTTCAACCAAAAATCCTGTTTTATCACCGATTTTTGCTGTTACAGTGACTTTAATAGCCACTTCAAAAATGCCTTCATCTAACTTTTGTGCTGCATTTCCCAGTTCCACATTCACCTGTGGTGCCGTGCGCTCAGTAAAAATTTGTGGCGCATTAGGCACCTCTATCGAAGCATCTTTTACATATAATTTCTCAATGCCAAAGCCAGGTTGCGCATTTTGCTCTGCCGCGGCATCCGCTGCTTTACTCTCTTTTGCCATGTTTTTTCCTAATACAAGTTGATTAATATAAAATATTTTTAAGCATTTTAGCCGCTTATTGGCTTTTATTCATTATTTATTAACAGCTCAATAATGGGTCAAGTTCACCCGCTAAATCGAGCGCGCGCAAGTCGTCGAAGCCACCAATATGCTGCTCGCCAATATAAATTTGAGGCACCGTGCGGCGGCCTGTTCTTTGCATCATCTCCAAGCGTAGTTCTGGCTGCAAATCGACACGGATTTTGTTGATTTCCTTCACACCTTTAGCGTTTAAAAGTCGCTCTGCATTAATGCAATACGGGCAAACAGCAGTCGTGTACATGATAATGCTTGCCATATGCTTAGCTTTTTACTAATGGCATTTTGGCTTCTACCCATGCATCTAAACCGCCTTGCAGGTTATTTAGCTGCGTAAACTGTTGCGCTTTTAATATGCTGCAAGCAGCTTTAGCGCGCATACCCTTTTGGCAATGCACCAACACTGGTTTATCTTTAAACTTTTCAATTTCTTTTATACGTCCCAGCAACTCAGCCACAGGAATATGTTTTGCACCTTGAATATGACCAGCCACAAACTCAGCCGCATCGCGCACATCCAAAATCAGTGGCTTACTGCGATTCATTAACACCACCGCCTCAGTACTATTCATGTTTGTTACACCGCCTGCACCACGATTTAGCATGGGTAGCAGCAAGGCAATACCAGAGCCTACCGCCAACCCAATTAATATGGCGTTATCTTTAATAAAATCAAACATGCGTTTTCCTAAACAATGGTTACTTGATTGATATTGATGAAATGCTACCCAATATGAACATTTCAATGCAATTAGGCACTTTAAAATGCAGTTTTGCTAGGCGACTTTATGGGTGACTATTATAATAGATATCTCGGACAACATTTTAGCTTTTTAAAGACGATGCCAATAACTCCTGTTATTTTGTTAATTTTAGACGGTTTTGGACACAGCGATGTCATTGAAGATAATGCCATTGCGCAAGCCAACACCCCCAATTTAGATGCTATCAAAGCGAAGTTTCCGCACACACTCATTAACGCATCAGAGCATTATGTTGGCTTGCCAGATGGTCAAATGGGCAACTCTGAAGTCGGGCACCTCAATATTGGCGCCGGGCGTATTGTGTTTCAAGATTTTGAGAGGGTTAATAATAGTATTGCCAACCGTGAATTTTTTAAACATGCTGCATTAGTCGACGCGCTACAAAATCTAAAAGCCAACAACAAAGCCTTGCATATTTTTGGCTTGCTTTCCGATGGTGGTGTGCATAGCCATATTGACCATATTTTAACCATGCTGGAAATGGCCGCCAGCCAAGGCTTGCAGCACATTTATATTCACGTGTTTTTAGATGGAAGAGATACCCCGCCAATTAGTGCAGTGCCTTATTTAGCTGCGGTAGAAGATAAAATTAAAGCGCTGGGCATAGGCAAAATCGCCAGCGTTTCTGGGCGTTTTTATAGTATGGATAGAGATAAACGCTGGGAGCGCGTTGCGCCTGCCTACAATATGATTGTGAACGGCATCAGCGAATTTTCAGAAGCGACCGCGTCGGAAGCCTTACACAATGCATACGCCAGAGGCGAAACTGACGAATTTGTAAATTGCACGGTCATTAAAGCACCGCTAGAAGCGGCCATTCGTTTGGAAGATGGCGACGCTGTTGTTTACATGAATTTTAGAAGCGACCGCGCGCGCCAACTCACCGATGCGATTTTGAATGAAAATTTTGATGGCTTTGATAGAAATCGCGTGGTGCATTTATCCAACTTTTTTACGTTGACGCAACACGACCAAAATCAGAAAAAAACCACACCGATATTTGCAGCCACCAGCGTGCCCAACACTTTTGGCGAATACTTACAAAACCTCAATTTAACGCAACTTAGAATCGCTGAAACTGAAAAGTATCCACACGTAACTTTCTTTTTTAATGGCGGCGAAGAAACGGTGTTTAATGGCGAAGACCGCATGATGGTGCCTTCACCCAAAGTAGCCACTTACGACTTGCAACCAGAAATGAGCGCGGCCGAAGTGACAGATAAACTAGTTGAAGCGATCAAAAGCAAAAAATACAACGCCATTATTTGTAACTACGCCAATGGCGACATGGTCGGGCATTCTGGTATTTTGGCAGCTGCTATTAAAGCAGTGGAAACACTAGATACTTGTGTGGGGCGCGTTGTACAAGCTGCGCAAAGCCTAGGT
>JANNWI010000336.1:0-5042 GCA_031414715.1 Methylophilaceae bacterium
ATCATCGCACCTTGTCGCTGGCATTTTTTCTGCTACTTCCGTTGCATTACTATTTTATCTATATCGAGTGGTATGCGCTGTTTACCATCCTCATTCCTGTGTATGCATTTTTGTTGATGCCCTCAATATCAGTACTGGCGCAGGATACGGAAGATTTTTTAACGCGCGCCGCCAAAATTCAGTGGGGTGTGATGATTACGATTTATTGCATTAGCCATGCGCCAGCCTTATTACTACTAGATATTCCCAATTTTGATGGTCAAAATGCGCTGTTACTGTTTTATTTTATGCTGATTGTGCAAATAAGCGATGTACTGCAATATGTATTTGGCAATTTGTTTGGCAAAACAAAAGTTGCGCCCATTGTCAGCCCTAATAAAACGCTAGAAGGCTTAATCGGCGGTGGTGCTTGCACCATAATAATAGGCGCCGCTATGTGGTGGATTACACCATTTACACCGCTGCAAAGCGCTGGCATGGCAGCTATTATCGTGACCATGGGCTTTTTGGGTGGGCTAGTGATGTCGGCCATCAAGCGTAGCCTAGGCGCCAAAGATTGGGGCAATATGATACAAGGCCACGGTGGCATGATGGATAGAATGGATTCAGTTAGCTTTGCAGCGCCCATATTCTTTCATTTAACGCGATACTTTTTTACGCCTTAAGTTTACGCCTTAAATTGGTACGGTTTGTTATACTAAAGACATCATCACATTTTTTATAAAGAAATAGACATAAATAATGGCAGAAACCAACAAACAACGCGCGGTAAGGCGCACCACAGATGATGAAGGCCTTCGTGCAAAAGGCATTTATTTATTGCCAAATCTTTTTACCTCTGCCGCATTATTTGCAGGTTTTTATGCCATTGTGCAAGCGATGAATGCTAACTTCGAACAGTCTGCCATCGCCATTTTTATTGCCATGGTGTTAGATGGATTAGATGGCCGCGTTGCGCGCATGACCAATACTACCAGTGCGTTTGGTGCGGAGTACGATAGCTTGTCGGACATGGTATCTTTTGGCGTAGCGCCTGCACTAATTATGTATGAATGGGCATTAGGGCCATTGAGAAAATTGGGCTGGATTGCTGCATTTTTATATTGTGCTTGCGCAGCGTTACGTTTGGCGCGCTTTAACACCAAATTAGACGATCCGTTTCAAGATAAACGTTATTTTCAAGGCTTACCAAGCCCTGCCGCCGCAGCTTTACTGGCAGGCTTTGTGTGGGTGGCCAACGAGTACAGCGTGACAGGCCGCGAGATATTTTTTGGCGTGATTGAGATGAAATGGCTGGCTGCAGCGCTAACCATATTTGCGGCGGGTAGCATGGTTAGCGATTTAAAATTTTACAGTGGCAAAGATATTAACTTAAAACAAAGTGTGCCATTTGTGGCTATTTTGGCGATCGTGCTAGCCTTTGTGTTGGTGTCCTCTAGCCCGCCAGAGGTGTTGTTTACGGTAGTGTTGGTGTATGCACTTTCGGGCTATTATTTGTGGATAAAATCACGAATTAGCAAAACAGCTAGCAGTTAATTGCTTACTGCGTATTGAAAAGCAACTGTAAAGCCCCTATACTAAACTCATGTTGAATTCATTCACATTTCAAGCAATTTTTGCAGGCTTATTAAGCCTTGCTGCCTTACGCGTATTATTCGCGCTGCGCTCAGCCTCGCTGCTGCGTGGCCGCGCAGACTAAACCCCACCCCTACAAAGTATTTTCTTGCTCGCGCATTCGTTGCAGCGGGCAAATCCATTTATAATCTGTAGTATTGATTTAGGAATTAACATGAACAACATGAATGAAATTATTATTTTCGATACCACTTTGCGCGATGGCGAGCAAAGCCCTGGGGCATCGATGACTAAAGAAGAAAAAATCCGTATTGCGCGCCAGCTAGAAAAATTGGGCGTGCATGTGATTGAAGCAGGCTTTGCCGCTGCTAGCCCTGGCGATTTTGACGCTATTCACACCATTGCGGGATTAATCACTAAATCGACCGTATGCTCGCTTGCGCGCGCCAGTGAGAATGACGTGCGTCGCGCGGGTGAAGCGATTACGCCTGCCATGCAACATGCTGAAAAAAATGGCCGTATTCACACGTTTATTGCCACCAGCAAAATCCATATGGAAAATAAATTACGCATGACCGAAGATCAAGTGGTCGAGCGTGCAGTGCAAGCAGTGAAGTGGGCATTGGAATACACGCCAGATGTAGAATTTTCTGCCGAAGATGCAGTGCGCTCTGACATAGACTTTTTGGTGCGCGTGTTTGACGCGGTGATTGAAGCGGGTGCCAAAACCATCAACGTGCCAGATACAGTTGGCTACAGCATTCCTGCACCGTGGGGCGAGCGTATGGCGACCTTAATTAAGCGCGTCAAAAATAGCGATAAAGTGATTTGGAGCACGCATTGCCATAACGATTTAGGCATGGCAGTAGCGAATTCGTTAGCGGCGGTGATGAATGGCGCGCGTCAAGTGGAATGCACCATTAATGGCTTGGGTGAGCGCGCGGGCAATGCCAGTTTAGAAGAAGTGGTGATGGCGATTAAAACCCGCTCAGATATTTTTAATTTGACCACGCGCATCGACACCACGCAAATTGTGCCAAGTAGTAAATTGGTCTCTACCATTACCGGTTATCCTGTACAACCCAATAAAGCCATTGTTGGCGCTAATGCGTTCGCGCACGAAAGCGGTATTCATCAAGATGGTGTGTTAAAACATCGCGAAACTTACGAAATTATGCGGGCGGAAGATGTGGGTTGGAATGCTAATAAATTGACGCTTGGCAAATTATCTGGCCGCAATGCGTTCAGAACGCGCTTAAAAGAGTTGGGCATAGAGCTAGAAAGTGAAGATGCCGTTAATGCCGCCTTTGCACGCTTTAAAGACTTGGCCGATAAAAAATCTGAGATTTTTGATGAGGATTTGCATGCGCTTGTCAGTGGAGAATTTGTACATGAAGCGAGTGAAAACTATAAATTGGTGTATTTGCATGTGTCATCAATTACAGGCGAAGTGCCACATGCAGTGCTAACCTTAAGCGACAATGGCCAAGAAAAACGTGCCGAGGCAGATGGCGGCGGGCCGGTAGATGCCACCTTTAAAGCCATTGAAAGTATGGCAAATAGTGGCGCAGAGTTGCAATTGTATTCGGTGAATAACATCACCAGCGGCACTGATGCGCAGGGTGAAGTCACAGTACGGCTTGCCAAAGGTGGCCGCATTGTTAATGGCCAAGGAGCCGATACTGATATTGTAATTGCCAGTGCCAAAGCGTATTTAAATGGCTTAAACAAACTCTACTCAAAAAACGAGAAAATGAATCCACAACTTTAGTGTCTTATTGTGATGCTCTGTAACCGTAAAGGTCATCCCCGCAGAATATACCAGCTAAAGCTGGTTATTCATGCCTGATACCCGCATGGATATTGCTTCGCAGAGCATCATTTCTCTCTCGTGTAATTTTGAATGATTAAAAATTAATATCATTGTTATTTTGAACACAAAAAATCAACCAATTCTCGTCGTCATTGCGCTGTTTTGCACCTATTTTATTTGGGGCTCAACTTATCTTGCCATTAAATTTGCCATTGAAAGCTTTCCGCCATTTTTGATGGTTGGCGTGCGCTTTACCATAGCGGGTGCAGTGCTGTATGCCGTTATGCGTTATTTAGGGCAGCCCAATCCCAGTCTAGCGCAGTGGCGCGGCGCGGCAATTGTTGGGTTTTTGTTACCAGTATTGGGCAACGGTACGGTATCGCATGTGCAATTAACGGTGTCCTCAAGCTTGGCTGCTTTGGTAATAGCTACTGCGCCAATTTGGATGGCGATTTTTTCATCGCTTTGGGGGCATAAAATCACACGTAAAGAGTGGCTTGGCATTGCAGTTGGCCTTGTAGGCATTGTGCTACTGAACATGGGCGGTAGTTTTAAAGGCGATGCGTTGAGTGCGCTATTGCTGATGTTTGCTGCTGCCAGTTGGTCGCTTGGCTCGGTTTGGGGTAAGCATTTGCCTATGCCAGCTGGCTTAATGGGCGCAGCTTGTCAAATGTTATGCGGCGGTCTAATAGGTTTAGTTTTTAGCCAAATCAGTGGCGAAGTTTGGCCAGCGCAAATTAGCGTAAAATCTTGGGGCGCGATGGCATTTTTAATCGTGTTGGGCTCGATTGTTGCGTATAGCGCTTACCAATATCTGCTTAAAACGGTGCGCCCGCTGGTGGCTAGCAGCAATACATTTATTAATCCAATTGTCGCGTTTGCAGTGGGTATTTGGCTGGCAAACGAAACAGTGATGCGCACAGAATATGTCGCGCTGGCGGTGATTATCATCGGCGTATTTTTGGTACTAACAGCAGAAAATAAAGAAATTTAAAATGACACAAAATTTAGCATTATTTGACCTCGATAACACGCTACTGGCGGGTGACAGTGATTACAACTGGAGTTTATTTTTGATTCGACAAGGTTTGTTGGATGAAAAAACGCATTTTGAGCGCAACGAGCAGTTTTATGCGGATTACAAAAATGGTACTTTGAATATCGTTGAGTTTTTGAAATTTCAGCTGGTGCCTTTGAGTCAGCATACTAAAAAGTTTTTAGACGAATTGCATCTTAAATATATGGATGAAGTGATTCGGCCCATGATGACTGTGAAAGCACAAGCGCTGGTAGATAAACATAAAGCCGCTGGCGATTTATGCATCGTCATCACCGCCACCAATAGCTTTGTCACCAAGCCAATTGCCACCGCTTATGGCATAGAACACTTAATTGGCAGCGATCCAGAAATGGTGAATGGTGAATATACAGGCGGCGTAAGTGGTGTGCCAAGCTTTAAAGAAGGTAAAGTGACGCGCATTAATCAATTTTTGGCCGAGCGAAATAAAAGCCTAGATGATTTTGCAGTGAGTTATTTTTACAGCGATTCGCACAACGATTTGCCGCTGATGCAGTTGGTGACTAATCCCGTGGCGGTAGATGCTGATGAAATTTTGACCGCTTATACCCAAGAGCAGGCCTGGCCGCTAATTAG
>JANNWI010000337.1:0-1680 GCA_031414715.1 Methylophilaceae bacterium
CTTCTGTTTCGGCTGATGACGCGCCTGCAACTTTTACGAGTTTCAGTACATCTTGCGTGATTTGTTTTAAAACGTCTAATTCCATATGCCTACAATTCCATTCAATTAAGTCTTTTCATTCAATCAAACTATTTTCATCAAAGCAAAATTGCTAAAACTGCTATCATACCGTAGCAGTTCATCAAGCAACCATAAAGCAATGAGAAACAACTAAATACTGTGATAGAAAATACCGAAATAATTGAGCCGATTAGTAAAACCAAGTTAAAAGCCGAGGCAGACGCTGCGCAACACATTGGCAAAAAGCTTATTGATTTACCCAAAGAGCGATTAGTTAAATTGGCACTGCCAGAAGCCTTATTTGATGCGGTGCTTGAGGCAAAACGCTTAACCGCAAATGGTGCTATTCGCCGCCAGCTGCAATACCTAGGCCGATTAATGCGCGACATTGATAGCGCACCCATTGTGGAGCAGCTGCAAGCTTGGGAAGGCAAAAATACGCAAGAAAACGCGCGCTTTCATGGCATGGAGCGCTGGCGCGACCGCTTAATTACAGAGCCAGTCGCCCTACAACAATTTTTAGGCCTTCATCCGCAAGCAGATATTCAACAATTACGCACACTTATTCGCAATGCGCAAAAAGAGCTGGCCGCCAGCAAGCCACCAAAAAGTAGCCGTGAATTATTTAAACTGATTCGCGAACTGGCAGAAAAAAACAATAGCAATGACGCAACCGATGCATAATATAAATCTAGTGTAGTGGTTTAATGCGTTAAATTATATTGCAAAATGTAGACGGCAATGCCTGAAAAATATCCGATTAAAGCCAGCCAACTAATTTTCTTTAAATACCAACCAAATTGGATTTTTTCTAAGCCCATAGCAGCAACCCCTGCGGCAGAACCTATAATTAAAATAGAACCGCCAGTGCCTGCACAATAGGCAATGAACTCCCACAAAAAGCTGTCTGCTGGGTATTTCGCAAGATCGTACATACCCATAGAGGCAGCGACTAATGGCACATTATCAACCACGGCACTTGCAAGCCCCATCAATGTAACTATCAAGTCTTGGCGCCCTACATTGTCGTCTAGCCAAGTGGCCAGCATATTGAGTATATGGCTGTGCTCTAGCGTCGCCACAGCCAGCAAAATGCCAATAAAGAACACAATTGAGCTCATATCTATACGCATTAAGGCATGCGTCAAGGTTAAGCGCTGTTTTTCTGCTGCTTCTTTATTTTTGTGCATGATGTCACCCAGCAGCCATAGCAGCCCCAAACCCAGTAGAATGCCCATAAATGGTGGCAAGTGCGTCACCATTTTAAAAGCCGGCACTAGTATCAACACGCCCAGCCCTACCAAGAAAATTAAGTTTCTCTCACCATTGCTAGATTTAGACAAATTAGCCTGCAGCTTAGCCTCTGGCGAGACAATGTTTTTGCCACGCAGTTGGTAAGCCACAATACTAAGCGGCACCAGCAAATTAACCGCAGAGGCCAAAAACAATGACTTAACAATCGCTAATGCAGTAATTTGTCCGCCTATCCACAACATCGTAGTTGTCACATCGCCAATTGGCGACCAAGCCCCGCCAGCATTAGCAGAAATCACAATCATTGCGGCAAACAAAAGGCGATCTTCCTGTTTATCTAAGATTTTTTTAATAAGCGATACCATG
>JANNWI010000338.1:0-20889 GCA_031414715.1 Methylophilaceae bacterium
ATCCTGCGCTGGAAGGCTTTGATGTTGCTCAAGATCACATTTTGATGGTGGAGTGCATGGCTGAATCTACCCATGTTTGGAGCCACAAAGCGCGTATTGTATTGTTTTTATCCGCTATGCGACATTTTTATACATGCCTTGAAAGTCAATATCCATGCGGTCTGCAGGCCAGCTACCTCAAGCTAGGCGAGCACGAATTTGTCGGTTTAAAAGATGCTTGGTCACATGAAATAGATACGCTAAAGCCACAAAAAGTGATTATTTGCGAGCCTGGTGATTATCGCGTTGAGCAAGATTTAATCGCGTTGTGCAAAGAAAAAAACATGCAATTGGTGATTCGTGACGACACACATTTTATGTGCAGCAAAGCCGATTTTAAGCATTGGGTTGATAATAAAAAAGAACTGCGCATGGAGTTTTTTTATCGCAAAATGCGACAAAAATATGACGTGTTAATGGATGGAAAAAATCCCGTAGGCGGCGCTTGGAATTATGATGCTGAAAACCGTAAATCTTTTGCTAAAGCAGGCCCGCAAAATGTACCTAGTGCGCCACTAATCAATGTGGATGGGCTTACCCAAGATGTTATCGATTTAGTTGAAATACATTTTTCTAAGCATCCTGGTAGTTTAAAACACTTTATTTGGCCTGTGACGCGCGAATCTGCATTGCAGTTTTTAGCACATTTTATTGCCAATAAACTGGCTGGTTTTGGTGATCATCAAGATGCCATGTGGCAATCATCAGATGCCACGCAAAGCCCCTATTTATGGCATTCATTATTATCTACTTCGCTTAATTTAAAGCTGCTCAATCCGCGCGAAGTGATTGCGGCAGCAATTAACGCTTACCAAAAAAATGCTATTCCATTGGCCAGTGTAGAAGGGTTTATTCGGCAAATTTTAGGCTGGCGAGAATTTATTCGTGGCGTTTATTGGCTAGATATGCCGCAAATAGCTGAAGCGAATCATTATGCGCACATGCGCCAGCTGCCGCGCTGGTATTGGTCTGCAGATACACACATGAATTGTATGAAACAAACCATTAACGACACACTGCAGCACGGTTACGCGCACCATATTCAGCGCTTAATGGTAACTGGTATGTTTGGTGTGTTGGCAGAAATCAACCCAAAAGAAGTGGCTGCTTGGTATTTGGCCGTGTATGTCGATGCGGTGGAATGGGTAGAGTTGCCGAATGTTGCAGGTATGGCACTTTATGCCAACGGTGGCCGTTTTACTAGCAAGCCGTATGTCGCCAGTGGCGCTTATATAAACCGTATGAGCAACTACTGTAAAACTTGCAAATACAAGCCAGAAGTGAAAACAGGTCATGATGCATGCCCAACCACAACTTTATATTGGCATTTTTTAATCAAGCATTACGATACGCTTGCACGTAATCCACGCACCGCTTTAATGGCTAAAAATGTAGAACGCTTTAGCCAAGAAGAAGTGGCGGCTATACAAAATCAAGCACAAAAAATATTGAATAACCTCACTTTAATTTAATACTTTCGTCACAAAAATGTCATATTTAAGCTTAAAAAGTGTCATATGATATCTGCTAATGAATAGCTCAAAATTATTACTTCTAGACCGTGATTTAAGTATCCTTAGTTTTAATGCACGCGTGCTATCGCTTGCACAGCGGCAAGATTACCCATTGCTAGAGCGACTCAAATATTTATGTATTGTCGCCTCTAATTTAGACGAGTTTTTTGAAGTGCGTATGGATGCGCAGCTTGACGCCATGCGAGCTAAAACTAAAAAAGGCGTGGTTACCGAAAAGTCTTATCGCGAGGTTTCTAGCCAAGCGCATGCTTTGGTCAATCGTCAGTATGATATTTTTAATCATGAGCTAATGCCCGCTTTAAAAGGGGCTGGCATTGATATTTTGGCTAGTGGCGAACGAACTGAGGCTCAAAAAAAATGGGTCGAGAATTATTTTCGCACCAATCTAAAGCCTTTATTGTTGCCCATTGCGCTAGATTTAACGCACCCTTTTCCTCTGGTAGCTAGCAAGGCACTACATTTTATTGTAGAACTTGCGCCCGATAATACAGGTTTGCCAACGGTAAGTATTGTGCGTGTGCCACGCGCATTGCCGCGCATCATTGCATTGCCAAACGGCAACACGCAAAATTTTGTGACGCTAACAAGCATCATCGGTGCGCATTTAGCAAGTTTTTATGCAGGCCGTCGTATATTGCATTTTTCACAATTTAGAGTGACTCGACATTCGGATTTAGCGTTAGATGAAGACGATATGAGCGACTTGCCTAGTGCTTTACGACACGAGCTGGCGCAGCGCCCCTACAGCGAGGCGGTGCGATTAGAGGTATCTAAATCCTGCCCTGATGCTTTATCCGAATTTTTGCTTAAAGAATTTCGTTTACCAACAGAATCACTCTATCGTGTTTCAGGCCCTGTCAATTTAGGCCGACACATGCAATTAATGAGCTTGGCCAAAGGCGCTGAGTTTATGTTTAGCCCTTATCTGCCACGCTGGCCACAACAACTTGTTGCAAAAGAATCATTTTTTAGTCAGCTTAAAAAACAGGATGTACTGATTCATCGACCGTATGAGAATTTTGATGCGGTAATACAATTTTTAGAAGAAGCAGTTAATGACCCCAGTGTACTAGCGATTTATCAAACTATTTATCGTACTGGTAGCGATACGCGCATGCTCAAACTGCTGCAAGAAGCCGTGCGACGTGGTAAAGAAGTTGTTGTGGTAGTGGAGATTAAAGCCAGATTTGATGAAGAAACCAATATTAACTGGGCAGAATCGCTAGAAGCGATAGGCGCGCAAATTGTATATGGTATGTTGGGCTTAAAAACCCACGCCAAAATGTTATTGGTAATGCGCAAAGAAGGCACGCATCCAGGGTCTAATAGAATCGTAAGATATGCGCATGTATCCACTGGTAATTACAACGCCAACACAGCCAAGCTTTACACCGATATTTGCATGCTCACCAGCGACGCCGTATTGACGCGAGAAATAGACCATATTTTTAGGCATTTAGTCAGCCAAACCGCATTGCCGCCAATGCGAAAATTATTAGTAGCGCCTTTTAATTTGCAGCGTGCCATGCTGCGCAATATCAATGCAGCCAAGCGCGCATGTTTGCTAGGAGGCAGCGCAAAAATCATTGCTAAAATGAACTCGCTCACTGATGAAGTGTTAGTAAGCGCTTTAATTGAAGCCGCACGCAACGGTGTGCAAGTCGATTTAATCATTCGCGGCGCGTGTATATTGTCACTGAGTGCAGATGGCCTGCAAGCCAATATCCGTGTGCGTCCCATCGTGGGGCGTTTTTTAGAGCATTCACGTGTGTTTTACTTTGAAATCAATCAGGTTAAAAAAATGTGGCTTTCTAGCGCCGATTGGATGAGCCGCAACATGCTGCGTCGCATTGAAATTGCTTGGCCTATTACCAGCCTAAAAATGCAAGCGCGCATTATGCAAGAATGTGTCACACCCTATTTGAATGATACTAAAGATGCTTGGATGTTAGGGCAAAATGGTGAGTACACACAGGTAGATCATCATTTAAATAAAGATAAAATCAGCGCCCAACAAGCATTAATTAAACAATATGAAGATCAATAATACATCTCCTGCATTAAAAAATATCATCATCTGGCGACATGCAGAAGCGCATCCTGCATTAGCGCAGGGTGAAAACCAAGACATCGCCCGCATGTTGACGCCTAAAGGTAAACAACAAGCAAAACGCATGGCTAAATGGCTTAACGAGCGCTTGCCAAAAGATGCTTTATTAATCAGCAGCCCTGCGATGCGCGCTTTTCAAACTGCGCAAGCGTTAAAAAGTGAGCTTATTGTGGTTGAGACATTAAAACCTAGCGCAAACTTGCAACAAGTTCTAGAGGTATTAGAAAATTTAGAAACAAGCACGCAGAACGTTTTGCTGGTAGGACACCAACCTTGGCTGTGGCAGTTAGTAGCGCATTTAACAGACTTTACCGCGCAAGAAATCAGCATTAAAAAAGGCGCAGTATGGTGGCTACGCCTTTCTAATCATGAAGTAAACCCTGATAAAGTAAATCCGGATGAAGTAAATCCGGATGAAGTAAATCCTGTTAAATTTAATCTTATTACCACGCGCTACAATATTGTTGCAGTGCAATCGCCAAGCTTACTAGACTAATGATTCATTAAAAAAGTCGCCTGATAGCAAATTTTTTCTAGTTTTTTTTGCTAGGTCGACCTGTTTTAATCGTTGGTATTTTTGCCAAGGTGGTTTTTAAAGTGTTGTCAGACATGGCTGCTAATAGTTTGATACCCGCACGCAGTAACTCACTTTTTTTAGCAGGCTGACCCATAGAACTCAAGCGTGCCTTAAGCAGCGTGAGCTGTGCATACTCATCTTTTGGCATGGTAAAGCTATCTCGTTCCATTTTAACTTTTTCAACCTTGTCTTTTTTAGGCTCTTTCGCATCAGATTTTTTAGCTGATTTTTTTGGTTTCGAATTTGCCGAAGGCTTAGATTTAGCCATTGGTTTTACTGCGGCTGGCTTGGCTACAATTTTGGCTGCAGAGTTGGATGTGGTGATAGTGCTAGCTGGTTTTTTTGTTGCAGTAACAATGGGCTTAGCCACTAATTTAACAGCGCTTGGCTTTGCAGCAGTTACTTTGGTTGCAGCTGGCTTTGTAGCGACTTGCTTAGTAGCAACTGGCTTAGTAGCGACTGGCTTAGTAGCGACTGGCTTTGCTGCAGCGATATTGATAGGTTTCTTTACGGGGCTTACTTTTTTAACTTTTGAGTCTGACATGACAATCTCCAAATAAACGGTATAAATAGTTTATACCGTTTATCAAACATGTCAACAGTCATAAAATTGTCATATTTCCACATTAAATCATAGAGCTAAGCGTCAGTTGAAGTCTCTTAATATGCACTAAATATTTAGTCCTGAGTTGATACAACCAGACTCCAGTTGGTTTTTTGCCAGGCTAACACTTCCTCTTCTAGCAAGTAGGATGTTTGTGGAAAAGCCTGTTGCCAAGCGCTAGGCAGGCTAAGCATGAAGATGTTGCCAGCACACTCAAAACGAATATTTTTAAGCACAGGTAAATGGCGCGAGTGACAAAAAATGACGGCTAATCTAAGAGAAATTAGCTGGTAAATAAAACTCTCGTCATTAAAGTCAGCCTCTAACTTTTTTAATTTTCCGCAATGGCCTAGCACCAACAAACTTAAACGGTGCAACTCACTTTGTGCAAAGCCCATCAGCTCCGTGTTATCTACAATATAAGCGCCATGTTTTTGTGACTCGCTGTGCGAGATAGCGCTACCAAGCTCGTGGCATAAAGCTGCCCAATTTAGCTTTTGTTTTAACCTAGGCACATCATAGTGATGCTCAAAATCATCTTGGCTAGACAATAGTCCGTTAAAAAAAACTAAGGCTACCTTTGCTACATTATTTGCGTGGATTTTATTGACCGCAAAACGTGTAATCAAGTTGTTAATGGAGGCATTGCGCAGGTCTTTGGCGCTATCATCATCTTGCGCCATCATGTCGTAAAGCAGGCCGTGCCGCAACGCACCTTTCGCTACATTTAGCGTATCAATTTTAAGCAAATCAAACACGCCAGTCAGCACGCTTAAGCCGCCCGCAATCACTGCTTTGCGCTCTTCTTTTAAGCCAATTAAATCTAACTTATCAATGGTCCGTGCCTTGATTAGCTGAGTGCGCAGCCATACTAAACCCTTGCGCGTCACCACATCTTCTGCAAAGCCTGCACCAGCTAGAATTTCTGCAATCGCGCCCACGGTGCCCGATGCGCCATACGCTACATCCCAATATTGGCTTTGGTAAGTATCTGCGACCGCATCTAAAAATGATTCTGCAGCAATTTCTGCACGTTCGAAGTTTTTTTCATTCAAAATACCATCGGCAAAATATTTTAACGACCAAGTGACTGAACCTACCCGCAATGAGTCGGTGGTTTCAGCATGTAGATGATGACCCAAAATAAACTCAGTAGAGCGCCCGCCAATGTCAATGACCAAGCGCCGCTCATTTGTTTGCGGTAGCAAGCGGCTAACGCCCTGATAAATGAGCCGAGCTTCTTCTACGCCAGAAATCACTTCCACATCAAAACCTAGCGATTTTTTAGCCAGCTTTAAAAATACATCACGATTTTTGGCCTCGCGTAGCGTTTGTGTGGCCACTGCACGCACATTTTGCTTGGGGAAGTTTTTAATAGCCTCACCAAAACGGGCTAAACACTTAAGTCCGCGATCGATTGCTTCTGGCTTTAAATTACGCTCTGCATCTAAATCACCACCTTGCCGAACTGTTTCTTTTAAATAGTCAACACGATGAATTTGGCCGTTGTCGTAGCGGCCGATTTCTAGTCTAAAACTATTTGAACCCAAATCAACAGCGGCAAGCAAGGTTTCTGGTAAAACAATATTATCGTTTTTCATACGCTTTTATAACATAGTTAGGCCAAAACTTAATGACATTTAGTGCGCTCAATGTAAATTTTTATTGACCTATTTCGCGCTCGTATTCAGGAAAAAAGTGGCTAATCACGCTTAAATCAAAGCTACGCATAATACTGGTGTTGGGTTCACGTCCTAATAAAAATTCAAACGATTTTTTGAGTAATTCGATATTACTAATGCGGCCACTTGTAAGCTTTAGCGCGTAATCAGCTTGTACGGATACAGTATGCATAGTTGTATTTTGCGCAACCACCGTCACCTGGTAAGTGCTTGAGTCGACCTCTACAATGCTGATGCCTGCCATTTTTCACCTTTAATTAAACTATAAATTTAAAGCATGCTTGCTTGAAATATAGCCACATTACCCCAATTTAATAACAAAGTATTTTATTCAATAATTTAAAGCAAAAAAGGATTAAAAATGGCAGCGCATAAAACCGAAAAAATGGAATTCCAAGCAGAAGTGAAGCAATTGATGCAGTTGATGATTCATTCACTGTATTCGAATAAAGAAATCGTGTTGCGAGAGCTTATTTCAAACGCGTCTGATGCGGCCGATAAGCTGCGTTTTGAATCGTTGGCGAATATCGCGCTATATGAAAATGATACAGAGTTGAAAATTACCATTGGTTTCGATAAAGCCAAACGCACCGTCACCATTAGCGACAACGGCATTGGTATGAGCCGTGATGAAGTGATTGCCAATATCGGTACCATTGCAAAATCGGGCACTAAAGAGTTTATGCAAAAAATGGCAGCAGATGAGGCACAAGCCTCGACAGGCGGAGAAAGTCAGGCAGCTAACTTGATTGGCCAATTTGGTGTTGGTTTTTATTCATCGTTTATTATTGCCGATAAGGTCACTCTTACAACACGCCGTGCAGGAAGCACGGATGCGGTGAAATGGGTAAGTGCTGGCGAGGGTGATTACACCATAGAAGATGTCAAAAAAGCATCACGTGGCACCGAAATCATCTTGCACTTGCGCAAAGATGAGGATGAGTTTTTAAACGATTGGCAACTAAAATCGATTATTCGCAAATATTCTGACCACATTACCTTGCCGATCATGATGCAAAAATCGGAATGGAAAGAGGGTGCGGACAACGCCGATGGCACAAAAGCGGGTGGTGAGATGGTGTTAACCGATGAGTATGAGGCGGTGAACAAAGCCTCTGCTTTATGGGCTAGAGCCAAAAGTGACATCACTGCAGACGAATATAACGAATTTTACAAACACGTTTCGCACGATTTCCAAGCACCGCTAGCCTACAGCCACAACCGTGTCGAGGGCAAGCAGGAATATATTTCCTTACTTTATATTCCAAGTAAAGCGCCGTTTGATTTGTATGACAGAGAACGTCGCCACGGCATTAAATTGTATGTGAAGCGCGTATTTATTATGGAAGACGCAGAAAAGCTCATGCCGCAGTATCTAAGGTTCGTACGCGGTGTGATAGATTCTGCTGATTTGCCGCTGAATATTTCACGTGAAATTCTGCAAGATAGCCGTGATGTAGATGCGATTAAAAATGGCTCGGTAAAAAAAGTGTTGAGCTTATTAGAAGACATGGCAACAGAAAAACCTGAAGACTACACTAAGTTTTGGAATGAATTTGGACGCGTATTAAAAGAAGGACCAGGAGAAGATTTTGCTAATAAAGACAAAATAGCGAGTCTGTTACGCTTCGCCAGCACGCGTAATGAACACAGCGTGGATACTGCCTCGCAGAGCATCTCTTTAAGCGACTATATAGAGAAGATGCAGCCAGAACAAACGGCAATTTATTATATTACGGCAGATAGCTTTGCCGCCGCGCAACATTCACCGCATTTAGAAATTTTCCGCAAGAAAAATATCGAAGTGTTATTGTTAAGCGACAAGGTGGATGAGTGGTTGCTGGGCAGCCTGACAGAATTTGCAGGTAAAAAACTGCAATCCATCGCCAAAGGTGATTTGGATTTAGGTGCGCTAGAAACTGACACCGAAAAAGAGATACAAAAGAAAATTGAAGAAGAGGCCAAAAGTTTAATCGAGCGTGTAAAAGTGACCTTAGGCGATGCGGTAAAAGAAGTGCGCGTGACGCATCGATTAACGGATAGCCCTGCTTGTTTAGTAGCGGGAGAGCACGATTTGTCGGGCAATATGGCACGTATTTTAAAAGCGGCTGGCCAAAACGCGCCAGAAAGTAAACCCATTCTAGAGCTTAACCCGACGCATAAATTAGTGAAACGTTTAGAAAATGAGGCAGAAGAAACTAAGTTTGCCGATTTGGCACATTTGGTATTTGACCAAGCGTTGCTGGCAGAAGGCGGCACCTTGGACGACCCTGCAAGTTTTGTAAAAAGAATGAATAGTTTGTTAACATAGCTTTAAGACTAAAGTCAGATTTTTAAAAAGCCCACTTCTATAGTGGGCTTTTTGTTTTATGTAAATGCTAACCGAAATGATATTAGGCTAGGCGTGGTCGTGGTGACTTTTAGCGACATGCTCATGATGACTCTTTACCATGTGGTTATGATCGCCGCAGTCAGTAACCTCAATTTGAATAGTGGCGTGGTTAATTTTAAAATCATGCTCCAACATATGCGTCACATTTTGTTGAATTTTTTGCCCTGCACTCACATTTTGCTCAGCAATTAAAATATGGCAGTTGCAAGCAGTTAAACCTGATGAAATAGCCCAAACGTGTACATCATGCACATTAAGCACGCCTTGTACCTCAGTAATTTTTTGCTTAACTTTTGCTAAATCCAACCCAACAGGTGTCCCTTCTAACAGCATTTGTACTGATTCTGTCAATATGCTCCACGAACTCCATAACACTAAAAATGCAAATATGATTGAAACAATGGGGTCAGCGACATACCAACTTGTGAATAAGATAATAATGCCTGCAATGACCACGGCGAGTGACGCCGCGGCATCGCCCACCATGTGCAAATAAGCACTACGGATATTTAAATCATCTTTTGCAGCCGCTGATAACCACCAAGCAATGCCTGAATTAATCATAATAGCAAGCAAAGCCACCCATATCATCGAACCACTATTAACAGCCTCTGGATGTTGCAATCTTTGCACTGCCTCCCAAAAAATCACCAGTGACATAATAGCCAAACCCACTGCATTGACTAATGCAGCAAGAATGCCCACACGATGATAACCAAACGTGCGTTTATCGTCAGCTGGTTTGCTTGCCATCCAAAGTGCAAAAGCAGATAGGCCTAACGCAAATGCATCTGCAAAATTGTGTGCAGCATCTGCCATTAAAGCCAAACTGTTAGATTGATAGCCAATTAATGCCTCAAATAAACAAAATGTGAAAGTGATTGCAGTGGCTATCCACATTTTATTGCTGGTGATTCCACTTCCGTGCGCGTGCGAGCCTGACATAGTTGACTTCTTTCTAATCGTTTATTTAAAAGCTGGTTTGGTTTGAGAGAACATGCTATATAACAATGGTAAGACCAGTAATGTTAATAGCGTAGATGACAACACGCCGCCAATCACCACGGTCGCTAATGGCCGTTGTACTTCTGCCCCCACGCCTGTGGCAATGGCCATGGGGATAAATCCGAATGAGGCGACTAGCGCGGTCATTAAAATGGGGCGTAATCTTGTTAATGCGCCTTCACGCACGGCAACATTTAAAGCTTTTCCTTCATCGCGCAGATTATTAATAAAGGTAATCATCACCAAACCATTTAGCACCGCCACGCCCGATAGCGCAATAAAGCCGACACCTGCCGAGATTGAAAGCGGAATGCCTGTAAGCCATAATGCAGTAACGCCGCCTGTAAGCGCAAATGGAATACCACTGAAGACGATTAGGCCATCTTTGAAGTTACCAAACACTGCGTATAACAGCATAAATACAATAATTAAAGCCAATGGTATGACGATTTTTAAGCGATCTGCCGCAGATTGCAACTGTTTAAAAGTACCACCCCATTCTAACCAATTGCCAGCGGGTATTTTTACATCTGTTGCAATACTCACTTTTGCCTCAGCCACAAAGCTGCCGATGTCGCGATTACGCACATTGGCGGTGACAACCACATTACGCTTGCCATTGGCGCGGCTAAACTGGTTGGCGCCTTGCGCTACATCTAAACTTGCCAGCTCATTTAAGCGCATATAAGTCGCAGTGTTATTCACATTCAGCTTAATCGGTAAGCGTTCTAACATATGCGTATCCAAGCGCTGCGAAGCATCTAGGCGCACCACAATATCAAAACGCCTATCGCCATCGTAAACCGCACCTGCGTGTGCGCCGTTCATGGCAATGCTGACAGCGGTTTGAATGTCTTCCATATTCACGCCCAAACGTGCGATTTTTTCACGATCTATATTCACCGTAAGTACAGGTAAACCTGTGGTTTGCTCTACTTTCACATCGGCACTGCCTTGGGTTTTTTCCAGCACTGTAGAAACCGCTTCAGCCGTTTCAGTCATTGCCTCTAAATCATCGCCAAACACTTTTACCGCCACGTCACTGCGCACGCCAGATATCAGCTCATTAAAACGCATTTGTATCGGCTGAGTAAATTCATAATTATTACCTGGCACTTTGGCCACCGCAGCTTGAATTTGGGCAATTAACCCGTTTTTAGTTAAACTTGGATCTGGCCACTCTAAGCGCGGCTTTAGAATTAAAAAAGTATCGGCCACGCTTGGCGGCATGGGGTCGGTGGCAATTTCTGCCGTACCAAGCTTGGCATACACTTTATCTATCTGAGGAAATTTTTTGATGGTTTTTTCCAGTTCTTGCTGCATGGTAATGGCTTGACTTAAGCTGGTGCCAGGGATACGCAGTGCGTGCAAGGCAATATCCCCTTCATCTAAGCTGGGTACAAATTCGCTGCCCATGCGGGTGACTAGCAAGCCGCTTAGCACCACGGTTACAGCGGCAAGGGTTAGCACCACGCCCTTATTGACAAGCGTCCAATCTAGCACTGGTGTGTAGATTTTTTTTGCCCATTGCATCACAAAATTTTCTTTTTCTTGCACGCGCCCAGTCACAAAAAGTGCGATGGCTGCGGGTATAAAAGTGACTGAAATAATCATAGCCGCGATTAGCGTAATCACTACTGTAAATGCCATAGGGTGGAACATTTTGCCCTCAACCCCTGTGAGTGCAAAAATAGGTAAATACACCGCCATAATAATTAATTGGCCATAAATCAGCGGTCGCCTTGCCTCGCGGGCGGCTGAAAACACCTCAGTAAATCGCTCAGTACGCGTTAAATTGCGCCCAACCATACTTTGCGTATGCGCAAGACGGCGCATGGCATTTTCTACAATCACCACCGCGCCATCAATGATAATGCCAAAATCCAATGCGCCTAAACTCATTAAATTGGCACTGACTTTGTTAGACACCATGCCTGTGAATGTCATTAACATGGCCAGCGGAATCACACACATGGTGATAATGGCAGCGCGTATATTGCCCAAAAACAGGAATAAAATGGCAACCACTAGTAGCGCGCCTTCCAGCAGGTTCTTTTTAACAGTATTAATAGCTTTGTCGATCAAAATAGTACGGTCATAAACCGTATTAGCCGTAATGCCCTCTGGTAGTGTTTTATTGACTTCGGCCAGCCTAGTTGCAATAGCTTGCGAAACTGTACGGCTATTTTCTCCCATCAGCATAAACACCGTACCTAATACCACTTCTTCACCATTTTGAGTAGCAGCCCCTGTGCGTAAATCGCTGCCAATAGATACTGTTGCTACGTCTTGAACACGAATCGGTGTTCCGTTTCTGGTATCTAACACCACATTACTTAAAGCATCTAATGCTAGGTTTTGATTTTTACTATCGACCGCTATTTGGCCTGGTACTCGAATCAAATACTGCTCACCTTGCTTTTCAATATAGCCCGCGCCTTGGTTGTTGGTGTTTTTTTCTAGCGCATTTAAAATATCAGTAAGCGTTAACCCGTAATTCACCAGTGCATCTAAATTAGGTGAAACCTGAAATTGCTTACTATATCCACCAACCGTATTGATTTCAGTTACGCCTGGCACATTGCGTAATTGTGGTTTAATAATCCAGTCTTGCACTTCACGTAGATCCATGGCGGTGTAAGGTGTGCCATCTGATTTAAGCGCGCCAGGTTTGGCTGCAACTATCCACATAAAAATCTCGCCTAAACCTGTTGCGGTCGGCCCCATTTCAGAGCTAATACCAGCTGGCAATTTCTCTTTTACTTGTGCAATACGCTCGGCAACCAATTGGCGCGCAAAATAAATATTAGTACCTTCTTTAAAAACCACGGTGACTTGCGATAAACCGTAACGCGAAATTGAACGTGTTTCTTCTAGATCAGGCAGCCCAGCCATGGCCGTTTCTACAGGGTAAGTAATACGTTGCTCTGTCTCTAACGGTGAATAACCAGGTGCTGACGAATTAATTTGCACTTGTACGTTGGTAATGTCAGGTACTGCATCAATCGGCAAATGCTGGTAACTGATCACGCCTAAAATCGCCACAGCCAGGCTGATCAGCATGACTAGCCAGCGCTGGTCTATGGCAAATGCAATCAACTTTTCAAAAAAGCCTTTCGCGCTATGCGGATTTACGTCGCTACTTTCTGGCTTAATGGTCATGGCTAGCTCCCGCTTTGCCTAGCTCGGCTTTTACGATAAAACTGTTGCCCGCAGCATATTGTTCGCCATCATTCAAACCTGATAGCACTTCCACATATTTACTATCGCGACGACCTAACTCAACAGGCCGCGCTTCAAAATTATCACCATAACGACCAAATACCACATCGCCATATTGCAAGCTTTGTATTGCTTCCAGCGATACAGCCAATGGCACATTCACTTCATCGGCCACTAAATCAATATTCACGGGCAGGCCAACTAACCAGTTGGATTTTTCGTTGGTTAATACCACGCGCGCTACTGCCGTGCGGCTTTGCTCTGCCACCAGTGGTGCAATATAAGTAATTGTGCCCGTTGTGCTTTGCTCAAATGCAGATGCACGCACAGTGACTTTTTGCCCAGCTTTTACTAAGCCTAAATCTTTAATGGGAATACTCATTTCAGCCCATACTGTGTTTAAATCAGCCACTTCAAACATCATTTGTGTCAATTCTAATACTTGTCCAGTAGCCACATTTTTGCGTGTAATAACGCCGTCAATCGGCGCTTTTAACGTATAGCGCGAACCACTGCCAGAACTCACCCCCATGCTGGACAATTTTTGTTGCTGCTGTGCTACCTCTATTTGTGCTAATTGCAAATCATTTTTAGCGGCAAGATAATCTTGTTCAGCTGATATTTTTTCACGCCACAAGTTTTCCTCACGCGTTAACGTTGTTTTTGCAAGGTTCAAACGTTGTTGCGCAGCAGATAAATCACCGCGATTGGCTGCGACTTCTAAGCTTGAAACCACCGCTAAGGTTTGACCCTTCTTTACTTTATTGCCCACATTAGCAGTTATGCTTTCTATAATGCCACTCATACGCGGTAGCACTTGTACTGTTTTATCTGCATTTAATTTAATTTCACCAATTAAGCGCAAATTGGTTTGAATGTTAGCAGGCGCGGCGGTTAACACCTCAATTGCATTATGTTTAAGCTGCTCATTGCTAAGCGTCACTCTTGCTTCTACTTGGTCATAGGCGAACTCATATGCCTTACCTGCATAGCTTGCATCAATATCCACTTTGAATGAATGCGGCTCACCAACCGTAATTTTTGACGTTAAATAATCGTTCTCAGGCGCAAACTTAAATGTTTCAACCGCGCGGCCAAGTCGCGACAGCTTTAATTGAATAGAAGAATCTTTAGCTGCTAATGGTTTGCCGTTTAGATAGGTGTAAAGTCTAAATTGTGGCGGTTGATTTTGCTCAAAAATTGTCACTTCTACTGCATAATCACCCTCGGTAAACAGCTTACCACCATGTGGCCCCTTCACACTTTCAGTTTGCATGGCCGCATGTTCATGGCCATCATCACTATCTTTTTTTTGTATTTTTTGTGCTGGCATTAGGTGGTCTTTTTCGTGGTCATGTCCAGTCTCGCCATGTTTAGGTGGCGCAAGCATATCAGTCTCTTTAGCATGCCCGTTTTGGTGCTCGTCTTTATGCTCACCAGCTTCTTTTGCATGGTCGCCATGTTCATCCATGACAGGTTTATCAGTTTTTAAAATCAAGCCTGCTGCAGCAATGCCAGCTAAGATAATGGCAATAATCACCCACATTTGTTTGTTTAATTTCATGGTGTTTCCTTTGAATTAGTATTGCCAAATAATCCTGTGCCTAAAATATTTTGCATATCCGCCTCTGCAAGGCGCGCCAATGCTAGTGCTTGAATATATTGTGTATTTGCTTGAAATAAGGTGCGTTGGGCGTCTAGTACCTCTAAAAAGCTAAATTTACCAAATTCAAAGCCTTTGCGCGCGGCCTCATACGCGCTTTGCGCGCCTGGCAAAATATCATTTTGGTACATGCTACTTGCTTCCACCTGTAATTGCCTACGGCTGTAAGCGTCCATCAATTCGGTCTGTAATTGATTTTCGAGCGCAGTTTTTTCGTCTGCGGCCTGAAACTCGCGCGCTTTGGCGCTTTGTAAATTACCTTTATTTTTATCAAACACAGGGATGGGGATAGACAAACCAATAATCGCTTGAGTAATGCCACCTAGCTCTTCATTGCGCTGTGCGCCCAAGCTCACAGTCACATCGGGCGTTTGTTTCGACAGTTCAATATTGCTTAGAGCTTGTTTTTGTGTAACGGTGAGCGCGGCCTTTTTTAGTCGAGGTGACTCTGCTAGCTGCGTCATAAAATCATCAAGCGTTGCTATATTGCCCAGTTTTTCTAATTCGCCGACTGCCCTGTAGTCTGCATGGGTGTTAGTCTCTAGGCCATCTTTCCACAAGCTGCCTAAACGCTGTTTGGCAGCAGCTAATTGTTGATTCGCATTGGCCAGCTCAATTTTTAAGCCTGCTTCAGCCACTTTGGCTTTGGTTTCCTCTACTGGCGAAACCTTACCTGCCGACACGCGTTTAGCCGTGACTTGTTTTGAAGCGATGGCAATTTTTAGCAGTTCTTGTGCCAAGGTTTGCGCCTGTTGCGCCGCCAGTACTTGGTAAAAAGCTGCATAAGTTTTGGCGCTTATTTCTGCTTGTGCAATCAGAATATCAGCGTCTGCTATTGCCAAAGTCGCATCGGCTGCAGCCATCCGTTTATCACGCTTACCTGCTGTTTCCAGTTGCTGGCTAATGGCAAGAATGGCAATGCGATTTTGACTTCGCAAATCTTGTACTTGCCCAGATAAAGTAGGGTTAGGGCGCGTGGCAGCTTGTAAAGCTTGAGCGCTTTCTACATCGCGTCCACGCATAACAATTGCTATATTTGGGTTGGCCTGTAAAGCAAGCGCTGTGGCTGCTTCTAAAGTTATACTTTGTTCTGCCATGACTAGTTTGCAACTGAAAACTGTGCTGAACAATAGCCATAATAAAAATTTTGTCGTGCGCATGCGTATTCTCCTAAAAATAGAAAAATCGGCGAGCGCTTACAAAGTAATGTTGGTCGTTAGATGATTGCCCGCCGAATTAAACGGCGGCAAACCAATTGGGACGTTCGGGCTGATAGGTGGGTGGGGAACGGTAGTTGAATAAATATTGAATTGAAAGTTGCTTTGTTTCAGATACAAAGATGGGCAAATCGTGGCTTAGTAACTCGCCAGATGACATATGTAAAAAACCGAAATGATCATGAATTTTAGCTTCTTGAGTGTTTTTGCCACTTTTATGATTGTCGGCTAAATCATTGCTATCGGTGTGACTATCTAGCGCTTGATGTAGGACTTGATGTTGATGATGCCCAAAATGTGCCTGAATATCTTGAGCGCCATGCGCATCATAGCTTGCCACCATTGCCCAAGTGTACTGGAGTGGCAACAAAAACAGCATAGCAACTATAAATAATTTCTTCATATACGTGGTTAAGTTTACTACATGCAATACAAAGTTCAACTCTATTTACGTTTAATTGTAAATACTTTACTTCATTTTCAGCACAACTTTAACAATTGTCATAAAGATTGGCCTGATGTTTGCTAAAATGCTAGTTAGTATGTATTCACCAAATTCAAAGGCTGTCATGATTAAATCTGCAAAAAACCCAATTATTTCAAATAGGACTACAAAAAAAAGTATCACATTACCCAAATTATCTCCTATCAAACAAGCGTTACAAAATCACTTGGTTTTCTCGTGTTTTAAGACAGATAAGGTCGCCACGCCCAGAGATTGGTATCACGCAGCTGCTTTCACGGTGCGCGATCACGTGGTGGAGCGCTGGGTAAAAACCTCAAATAGCTATTATGAAAAAGACCCAAAACGCATTTATTATTTATCACTTGAGTTTTTAATTGGCCGTATGCTGAGTAATGCTGCACTAAATGTGGGCATAAATAACGAATTAAGCGAAGGTTTAGGTGCATTGGGACGCACGATGGAGGCCACCACTGAAATGGAGCATGACGCTGCGCTAGGCAATGGTGGTTTGGGACGATTGGCAGCCTGTTTTTTAGATTCGATGGCAACCATGGATATTCCAGCAGCTGGTTACGGTATTCGCTACGAATACGGCATGTTTAAACAAAGCATAGAACAAGGCCAACAAATTGAAAACCCCGATAACTGGTTGCGATATGGCAATGTGTGGGAGTTTCAGAGGCCTGAAGCAACCTACGATATCAAATTTTATGGCCATGTAGTGCCAGTTAAAGAGGGCAAGCTTACTGCCCATCACTGGGTGAATACACAACACGTAGTGGCCATGGCTTACGACATGCCTGTACCCGGCTATGCTACAGAAACGGTGAATAATTTAAGGCTGTGGAGTGCAAAAGCCAGCAAAGATTTTGATTTGGGTCAATTTAATGATGGCAATTATGACGAAGCAGTGGAAGAGCGCACAGACTCTGAAACCATCTCGAAAGTGCTGTACCCGAATGATGCTTCCGCCTCTGGACGTGAGTTGCGCCTTAAACAGCAGTATTTCTTCGTATCCGCCTCTATTCAAGATATTCTGCGACGCTTTACTACCACACGTGTAGTAAAAACAGAGAAAGATTGGGCAGAATTACCCAATAAAATTGCCATTCAGCTTAATGACACTCATCCAGCCATCGGGGTGGCGGAGATGATGCACCAGCTGGTTGATAATCATCATCTGGCTTGGGATTTTGCTTGGGGTTTGGTGAATAAAATATTCGCTTATACCAACCACACCCTAATGCCAGAAGCGCTAGAAACCTGGTCGGTGGATTTATTTGGCAGCTTATTGCCGCGCCATTTAGAAATTATTTACGAAATCAATCTGCAATTTATTACCATGGTCAATCACATGTTCCCAGGGGATGCAGAGTTGGTGAGACGCGTGTCGATTATCGATGAAACGCATGGAAGAAGGGTGCGCATGGCGCACCTAGCAGTCGTTGGCGCCCACACTGTAAATGGTGTGGCTGCCCTGCATAGCGAATTATTAAAAGCCACTCTATTTGCAGATTTTAATAAAATTTACCCAAACAAACTGACCAATGTCACCAATGGTATTACGCCAAGACGCTGGCTGAATCAAGCGAATCCTTTATTAGCAGACTTAATTAAAACTGCTATTGGCGATGGTTTTATAAAAGACCTTACGCAAATTAAAAAGCTAACACCATTGGCGGACGATAAAGATTTTCGTCAAGCGTTTCGGCAGGTAAAGGCTGCTAATAAATTAAGACTAGCGCAAAAAATTGAAGTGGTGACTGGTGTTAAGCTAAATACTAATGCGCTTTTTGATGTACAAATTAAGCGTATTCACGAATACAAGCGTCAACTACTCAATGTGTTACATGTGATTACCTTATACAACCGTATTCGTAACGGTGAGAAGCTGGCCGCGCCACGCGCAGTCATTTTTGGTGGTAAGGCTGCACCTGGTTATTGGATGGCTAAATTAATTATTCGTTTAATTAATGATGTGGCTGAAACTGTGAATAACGATCCTGTTGTTGGAGAACAGCTAAAAGTGGTTTTTTACCCTAATTATGAGGTTTCTGCAGCAGAGATTTTATTTCCTGGTGCTGATTTGTCTGAGCAAATATCTACCGCAGGTACCGAGGCCAGTGGTACTGGTAATATGAAAATGGCGCTAAATGGCGCACTCACCATCGGTACGTTAGATGGCGCCAATGTAGAGATTATGGAAGAAGTAGGCGCAGACAACATTTTCATTTTTGGTCTGACTACGCCAGAAGTGGCTGCCACCAAAGCAGCCGGATACAATCCACGCGATTACTACAACCAGAATGCCCAGCTAAAACAAGTGCTAGATATGATAGGTGTAGGATTTTTCTCGCAGCAAGAACCGAATCGCTATCAGGCAATTGTCGATAATCTGCTAAACAATGGTGATAATTACTTACTATTGGCCGATTATGCAAGTTACGTTGCGTGCCAAGATGAGGTGGCAAATACATACCAAAATCAAGATGAATGGTCGCGTCGTGCCATACTTAATGTAGCGCGTATGGCAAAGTTTTCTAGTGATAGAACCATTAGCGAGTATGCAAAAAATATCTGGAATGTAAAATAATGTGATGAGATGAAAAATTCAGTGACAGCCAGCGTAAACTGAAGGTTGTAATTGGCGTTAGCTGTGTTAACTATTAAGTACTAATTGAAACTAGTTTAATATAAATTAAATCATCAAAAACTGGAGATTGTATGAAACGAATCATTGCAATATCTGCGTTAGCCATGTGCATCACTCATGCTAACGCTCTCGATATAGGCACACTTAAAGATGCGATTAAATCTAGTGGTGGCAGTTCTACAGCTAGCACTAGTAATGCGGGCGTCAGTAGCTTAAGTAATGAGGAAGCCAGTGGTGGCCTAAAAGAAGCGCTAACGCAAGGCGTGGGCAAAGCGGTGGCCACTTTAGGCGCAGCAGATGGTTTTTTTGGCAATAAAGAAGTCAAAATTCCGTTACCAAAATCACTCAAAAAAATAGAAAAAGGCATGAAGTTGATGGGTATGGGTAAGCAGTCTGACGAGCTTGTGCTAAAAATGAATCGCGCTGCCGAGGCAGCAGTACCAGAGGCTAAAGCACTGTTGGTTGGCTCGATTAAACAAATGACCTTAGCTGATGCTAAAGCCATCCTCACTGGCCCACAAGATGCTGCTACGCAATACTTTAAACGAACCACATCTGTGCAAATGAGCGAGAAATTCTTGCCGATTGTGACAAAAGCGACTGAAAATGTGCAGTTGGCTGCCAGTTACAATAAATATGCTGAAATGGGCAGCAAGTTTGGCGTGGTGAAAAAAGAAGACGCCAATATTGAAAAATACGTTACTAATAAAGCACTAGATGGCGTTTATTTGATGATAGCCAAAGAAGAAGCAGCGATTCGTAAAGATCCGTTGGGGCAGGCCAGCAGTTTGATTAAAAAAGTATTTGGCTCGATAGGAAAATAGATCAAAGTTAGAACTTAATCATTCGTACATTATTTTAATGCTCTGCAAGCCAATATCCATGCGGCTTTCGCGCGTGAATAACCAGCTTTAGCTGGTATATTCTGCGGTGATGCCAAGCACTGGTACAGAGCATCAGTTTTTTCACGCAGCCTGCTTTGACTTTTAATCATTTAAAGCTAATGAATGCCCACCATATTTTGCAATGCTGCATTTATAAAATCTGCAAGTCGCAAACAATCTGAAATAAAAGCCATAAAAGCTTTGACACAAAGGGCCAAATCTTGCTATAGTCTCATCTCTCGGCGGCATGTACGTCGAATCGGACGCGGGATGGAGCAGTCTGGCAGCTCGTCGGGCTCATAACCCGAAGGTCACAGGTTCAAATCCTGTTCCCGCAACCAATAAATCAAAGTGCGTAGCGCTTTAGATTTTTGCGGTATCCGAAGTGATGCAACCAATCAATTTCAGGTTTTGAAATTACGCTCTTTAAAAAATTGAACGACTGATAAGTGTGGGTGTTTGTAGTTAAGACATTGACTTAGACGCGATTAATGACTGGTACTGCTTGCGGTATTGGTAATGTTTAATTGTATGGTTTAAGTTGATACTCAAGATAACAAATGCTTACACTTAAATTTATGACAAGTATGTAACTAGTTTAATAGGAAGCCCTTAAAAGCGACTTAGTAAACAACAAGACACACCTTGCAATGAATTTGAGAAAACCACTCCAAACTAATCTTAGAATTTCTCTAGGGGATAGATGGGGTGAAAAGCAAAGCGAATAACCACCTCGAGCAATTCATTCATTTGATTGTAAGAGGTAAACAAGTAATAGTCATACATTAAACTGAAGAGTTTGATCATGGCTCAGATTGAACGCTGGCGGAATGCTTTACA
>JANNWI010000339.1:0-14030 GCA_031414715.1 Methylophilaceae bacterium
CTAAATACGCTAATTCAAATTTAGCTTCCAAAAAATTTATCGATATTGCGATGGTGAATGATAGAGCCTTAATGCTTTCTAAAGAAGATTTAAATCGACTGACTGTACCAAAATCGGTAAGTCAAGCCACTAAAGCAATGCGTGAAGATGCTTTTGAAAAGTTTAAAGCGAGCAAATAATGCGCTAGTTCACATTACGCCAAATCATTACTGCATTGTTTTCTTAAACTACGCTTAAACAAGAGCTATTTTGATAATTCAGTTAGTACCACTTTTAACTAAGTAAAGAGCTGTATTTTAGTTAACTATCTTTCGTTTCAATCAGCGGTAACGCAAAACTTTCTTTTACTTCCTCCATGACAATATAACTACGAGATTCTTGCGCACCGGGCAATGTGAGCAAAATATCGCCAAGCAGGGTTCTGTAGTCAGCCATTTGCGCAATACGGGCTTTGACTAAGTAATCAAAATCGCCAGATACCAAATGGCATTCTAATACGCTGGGTAACTTGAGAATTTCCTGCTTAAATTTACCAAAAATTGCGCCAGATTTAGTGGATAGTTTTAGCTCTACAAATACTAATAAACCCAATCCTAGGGCATGAGGGTTAAGACGTGCATGGTAGCCTGTAATAACGCCTTCCTTTTCTAAGTTCTTGACGCGTTCACCACAAGGTGTAATTGATAAACCTACTTTTTCTGCTAGCTCAGTGATGGGTATGCGTGCGTTTTCTTGCAAAGCTGATAAAATTTTGTGATCAATGCGGTCCAGTTCACGTATGGCGTGGGTGCGAATTCGCATTGCGTTATCCTAATTAGTGTAAAAACTATTATTTAATTAAATTTTAGTTAATATTACTATTAAATTGTTATAAAAAGTATTTATATGTTGTTTTTAATTTTAATTTAGTCAATTTAATGGCTCGTTTTCATTAATATAGCTATATTAATTATTAGAAATAAGGTTGCTATGAAAGTTTTAATTTTAGGTTCTGGCGTCATTGGTGTAACGAGTGCGTATTACCTTGCAAAAAAAGGTTTTGATGTCACCGTGATTGACCGCCAGCCCGCTGTGGGCTTAGAAACAAGCTTTGCCAATGCGGGGCAAATTTCGCCTGGTTATTCTGCGCCGTGGGCAGCACCTGGCGTGCCAATGAAAGCGCTTAAATGGCTGTTTCAGCGGCATGCACCTTTGGCGGTTAAGCCAGATTTTTCTTTATGGCAACTAGAATGGACAATGAAATTATTGCGAAATTGTACTGCTGGGCGCTACGATATTAACAAAGAGCGCATGGTGCGCTTGGCTGAATATAGTCGCGATTGTATGGGCGAGCTTCGCAACGAAACAGGCATTGCCTACGAAGGCCGCACGCAAGGTACCTTGCAAGTGTTTCGTACGCAAAAACAATTGGAAGCAGAAGCTAAAGATATTAAGGTGCTCAGTCGCTTAGGCGTACCATTTGAGCATTTAGACCCCGATGGTTGTGCGCGTGTAGAACCCGCATTGGCATTAGTAAAAGATCAATTACTAGGTGGTTTACGTTTGCCCGGCGATGAAACGGGCGATTGCCAAATGTTTACACAAAACTTGGCCGAAAAAGCAACTGCACTGGGCGTACAATTTAGGCAAGATCTGCAAATTGAGCGTTTGTTGATTGAAAACGGCAAGCTTAGCGGCGTAGAAATTAATGCTGAAACTGGTAGAGAAGTGTTACAAGCAGACCAATATATTGTTGCGCTAGGCAGCTACTCGCGTCAGCTTATGCAAGGTTTGGGCATCAGCATTCCCGTTTATCCTGTAAAAGGTTATTCGCTGACGGTGCCAGTGGTAGATACAAGCGCAGCACCAGTTTCTACCGTGATGGATGAAACCTATAAAGTGGCAATTACGCGCTTTAATAGTCGAATTAGGGTAGGTGGCATGGCCGAATTATCTGGTTTTGACTTAAGCTTAAACCCGCGTCGGCGCGAAACGCTTGAGATGGTGCTGAATAGTTTGTTCCCAAATGGAGGCGACATGTCAAAAGGTCAGTTTTGGACAGGCTTGCGCCCGATGACGCCAGATGGCACGCCTATCATAGGGCAAGCTTCTGAGCTTTATCAAAATGTATGGCTAAATACGGGCCATGGCACGCTAGGGTGGACCATGGCTGCAGGCTCTGCGCAAGTGTTGGCTGATTTGGTTGCCAAACATAAACCAGCGATTCAAACTAACGATTTGGCATTAAGTCGTTACAATAGTCGTGTAAAAAGCAATGCTGTGCAGACCAGTATCCATGCGGACTTTCAGGCATGATGAGTAGCCATGCTTAAATAAATAATATATATATCAATACTTTAATGTAATTTATAAAATGAGTCGTCCTGCCATCGCCCACATTCGCTTAGATAATTTTCGCCACAATTACCGTGTGGCCAAGACCTTGCATGGTGGCAAAGCACTTGCTGTGATTAAAGCCAATGCCTACGGCCATGGCGCGGTGCAATGTGCAAAAGCCATAGAAAATGAAGCAGATGGTTTTGCGGTGGCATGTATTGAAGAGGCGTTTGAATTAAGACAGGCTGGTATTAAAAACCCAATTTTGTTACTAGAAGGCTTTTTTGAAGCAGTTGAACTGACCGAAATTGTTGCTAATGATTTTTGGATTGTGATTCACGCACAATGGCAGCTTGAAATTCTGCTAAATGTAAAACTTGCAAAACCAGTGCACGTTTGGTTAAAAATGGATAGCGGAATGCACCGCGTTGGCATAGAACCTTTCGCCTACCAGCAAGCATCTATGCGCCTCTCAGGGCATGCCAATATCGCTAAAATGGTGCTCATGTCACATTTTGCCAATGCCGATAATCTGAATAGCGAGCATACCAATCAGCAAATTGCCACCTTTCAGCGGGCGGTGCAAGGCATAAAGGTTGAAGATGTGAGTTTGTCAAATTCGGCCGCTATTCTGGGCTGGCCGCAATCTTACAACAACTGGTCGCGGCCTGGCATTATGCTGTACGGGGCTGATCCTTTAATGGCACAAAACACAAAATTACGCGCGGTGATGCAACTGACCTCAAAAATTATATCCATTCGCCATATTCAACAAGGTGAGTCTATTGGTTATGGCAGTTTATTTACTGCAGATAGAGAAACCATTGTTGGCGTGGTGGCGTGTGGTTATGCCGATGGCTACCCAAGAGCAGCTAGCAATAAAGCGCCTGCGGCGGTAGAAGGTATGTTAACTAAACTAATTGGGCGCGTATCAATGGATATGCTGTTTGTCGATTTAACCGATATTCCGCAAGCAAAAATTGGCTCACACGTAGAATTGTGGGGCGATCAAGTGCTGGCAAATGACGTTGCCAATGCGGCTGGTACCATTGCCTATGAATTATTTTGCAATGTAAAACGTGTACAGTTTAACTATACCGATTCACAATAAATAACTTCGCTATTCCCGACTACGCGGGAATGACGGTTGAAAATAAATTTAGTAATGTTAATGAAAGAAACCAAATGAAAGTCATCCAAACCCCCCATGCACCAGCAGCCATTGGGCCTTATTCGCAAGCGATTGCTATCGGCGATTTTCTGTTTACCTCTGGTCAAATTCCGCTGCGCGCCGATGGCACTTTGCTAGAAGGTGACATCACAGCACAAACTACACAAGTTTTGGCGAACTTAAAAGCGGTGATTGAAGCAGCTGGTAGCAGTTTAAATAAAGTCGTCAAAACCACCGTGTTTATGAAAAATTTAGATGACTTTGTCGCCATGAATAAAGTGTACGCTAATGCGTTTGGCAGCCATGCGCCCGCGCGTTCTACCGTGCAAGTAGCCAAACTGCCGCGTGATGTGTTGGTAGAAATTGAAGCGATTGTTTCTTTGATTTGACTTTATTGCACAAAAAAATAAACCTCAGTCTGCAGTAAGCTAAGCCTATACTGTTTTTTGTCACTTGTACCAGCACTATAGATTCTATTAGTGTTACAGATGTATGAGAGTACACTACAGTCAGTAATTTACGTTTTTAACGGATGGGATGCAGAATATGAATAACACAATTTTAAAGGGTGGCGGATTCTTAGCACTGTTAATCACTAGCCTTTTGTTATCCAGCTTAGCTTTTGCAGAAAAGCCCACTTGGGCTGGCAAAGGCGGAGAAAAGAAAAAGCATCATGAAAAATATGATCGAAATGATAACAATAGGCACGGTGGCCGGGACAGCAACGATTTAAATGTGCATGTTGATGTTTATTTTGGTGATGACGATCGAGTAATCATCCATGACTATTACGATGAGCGTTATAGTAGCGGTCGTGGTTGTCCACCAGGTTTGGCCAAAAAACGTAATGGCTGCATGCCACCTGGGCAAGCAAAAAAATGGCATAAAGGGCGCCCATTGCCAAGACATGTGATTTACCATGATTTACCAAACAGTGTGCTTATTAAGCTAAGGCTGCCACCGTCTGGTTATAAATATGTCAGGGTTGCCGCAGATATCTTGCTGATTGCCATTGGCACTGGCATTGTGATTGATGCAATTGAAGATTTGGGCAGAATATAACGCTATAAAACTTGCCGTGCAACCGTAAAGGTTGTCCCCGTAGAATATACCAGCTAAAGCTGGTTATTCATACGTGAAAGTCAATATCCATGCGGTTTGTAGAGCATATTTTTGAATGTTAAAAGCCCACCATTAAGCTGGTGGGCTTTTTTTATGGAACGCATAATTGATTTTAAAGCCCAGATTTTAACTTAGTAAACGCCCTAGTCATGACTCTACGTGTCGCATTGTTGCGAACTTGGTAAAACTGCGCTTTGCTGCTTAAGTATGCATCTGGTGGAAACGCAATTTTGTTAGCAAGTACATCTGGGTCTATATATTTTCGTGCAGCCAAATTTGGGCTAGTAAACATTGTATAGTTGGTAATTTCTGCCTGCACCTGTGGGCGCAAAATATAATTTATCCACAACAGCGCATTTTCACGGTGTGG
The DNA here is from genome assembly GCA_031414715.1 of Methylophilaceae bacterium. Classification (GTDB taxonomy): domain Bacteria; phylum Pseudomonadota; class Gammaproteobacteria; order Burkholderiales; family Methylophilaceae; genus Methylotenera_A. The sequence continues at coordinate 4,980 of JANNWI010000339.1, forward strand.
CGCATCAACAGGTATCATCATCGATTCAAAGCCAAATTGCATACCGTTTGGTGGCAATGGGGCCTCTATTTTTATGCCATTTTTAGCCTGTTTGGCCTGAAAAGCTGCATTATTAAAGTCGCTACCATAACCCAACGCTACGCAAATATTGCCATTGGCTAAATCGGTAATATGGCCGTTAAAGGTGAAAAGTTTAATATCTTTGCGCACTTTTTGCAGCATATCTGCGGCGACTTTGTAATCTGCCGCTTTGCTGCTGAATGCTGGCTTGCCTACATAAATGAGCGCAGATGGAAACACATCGCTAGCGCTATCTAAGATAGCAATGCCGCAACTTTTAAGCTTGGCGGTGTATTTTGGGTTAAATACCAAATCAAACGGGTTTGCTGGAATAGCTTCTGTGCCAAGCGCTGCTTTAACTTTATCTACGTTATAACCAACGCTAACCGAGCCACCTAACCATGGCACCATATACTGGTTGCCAGGGTCAAGCTTCGCCATTTGCTTCATCACTACTGGGTTTAAATTACCCCAGTTCGTCAGTTGCTTGCGGTCTAGCTTTTGCACTTTGCCGCCATCTATCATAATGCGGCCAAAATCGGATGACGGAATCACGATATCGTAGCCAGTTTGGCCTGCGATGATCTTGGCCAGCAGCACTTCATTAGAATCAAAGTTATCGTAACGCACTTTAATGCCAGTTTCTTTTTCAAAGTTTTTAACGGTGTTTTCGCCAATGTATTCGGCCCAGTTATTAATATTTAACACTTTTTCCGTTGCAGCTATAGCGACAGCAGGGATTAAACCAAATATAGCTAAAGACAAAAAGCAGTAACGCAATTGATTGAATATCATTCTAGTTTCCTTTATGTGAAAATTATTTGCTTTAATTATTTGAGTTCCGCGCTAATCACGCACAGCATTTCTGCGGCGATTTGCGCGGCGGCCAATGCGGTAATCTCGCTCTGGTCATAGGCTGGCGCGACTTCCACCACATCCATGCTGATGATATTTAACCCGACAAATTTACGTAAAATGGCCAACGCCTGCGCAGAGCTTAAGCCGCCAGCAACGGGCGTGCCTGTGCCTGGTGCAAAGGCAGGGTCTAGGCAATCGATATCAAACGTCACATAAACATTACGCTTGCCAACAATGTCGTGCACTTTTTGTGCAACGGCTGCTACGCCATGTTCGTGCACCCAATCCGCGCCTAGTACATTAACACCCATAAAGTCTTCGTTCCAAGTTCTGATACCAATTTGCACAGAACTTGCTGGGTCAACCAAGCCATCTTTAATCGCTTTGTAAAACATGCTACCGTGGTTAAGCGAGTTCGGTTCATCGTCCGCCCACGTGTCGCAATGTGCATCAAAATGAATGATGGATAACGGCGCACCATATTTTTCTGCATGTGCTTTTAATAGTGGGTAAGTAATGTAGTGATCGCCGCCTAAAGTGAGCATTCTGGCGTTAGATTTTAATATCGTTTTTGCATGTTCATAGATAGATGAAAACACCGTGTGTGGATTATGCGAATCTAAGAAACAATCTCCATAATCAATCACAGCCAATCTGTCACAAGGCCCAAAGCCCCATGGGTGTATCAGCTCATTCATTTGCACCGATGCTGCGCGCACTGCGGCAGGCCCCATGCGCGCACCACTGCGGAAGGTGGTGGCAATATCCAGCGGAATACCTGAAACCACAACATCGACGCCTTCTAAGTTTTTGCTATATTGCCTGCGCATAAACGATAAAACGCCAGCGTAGGTATTTTCGCGCTCATAGCCTTTTAGGTTTTTACGGGTAATGGCGTTATCGCCAAATGTTTCAAAACTATCCAAAACTTTAGAATTTTCCAAAAAAAGCTCCCTAAATAATGCGTTTATAGTGTCAGTTTTACATTAGATAAGCAATTAGCTATACTGGCTTAGATATTAATTTTTTTAATAGCATGAGCAAACCATTACCACCACTTAAATACCTAATTGCTTTTGACGCTGCTGCAAGATTAGGTAGCTTTTCTAAGGCTTCGGAAGAGTTGTCGCTGACGCAATCTGCCATTAGCCAGCAACTGTTAAAACTAGAGGAGCTATTAGGCCAAAGCTTATTTTTTAGAAACGGTAAAGGTGTCACGCTGACTGCAGCAGGTGAATTATTGTATGAAACCGTGCGCGAAACGTTGTCACGTTTATCTACAGGCATTGGCCGCATAGAGCCTTACAAAAGTAGCGATTCCGTGTTGATTGCATGCCCACCTGATTTTGCACAAGGTTGGTTAATGCCGCGTTTAGGTAAACTTAAACTTATCTACCCTGCGATTGAAGTTTGGATTATGACCGAGAAAGACGTGCGCGAAATTGACCGTATTGATGTCGATTTAGTGATTTCTAGAAGGCCTATTCATACCGATGATGTGGAGTGTGTGGCATTGCTAGAAGATTCTTCGATTGCCATTTGCGGTGTGCAAACTGCACAGCGCATTCGCCATTTTCCTTACCCTAAGCTATTAGAAAAAGCGCCTATATTGTTACTTGAGGGCGAACCCAATTGGGGAGGCAGGCTAAGTGGAGATGAGTATAAAGATTTACAGCTAACAAGGGGTGCGACAATTGAAGATAGCCGAATTTTGTTAGAAGCTGTTATACATGAGTTAGGCATTGGTTTTGTATCTAGTGCACTGGCAAACCAAGCAGTGAAAGAAGGAAAAGTAAAGGTTTTAACGCAAATACCGACAAAATCGCTACCAAGATTGTGGATTATGCGTTCACGTTTAGCGCCGCGCACGTTGGTGGCGAATGAAGTTTTTAATTGGCTGCTAAATAAAGCCAATACAGTTGATTAAAAACTACTGAATAATTAGAAAGCAACTGAGTAATTAGAAAACTATTTAGCCTGCCAAATCACATAAATCTTTTTTACTGCTTCCAGCGTTTCCCAAATACCTGTAAAGCCGGCAGGCAATACAAATGTGCTACCAGCGCCAAACTCTTTGGCGTTACCTGCCAAATCGGTCAAGCGCACGCGGCCTTCTAAAATCACGCACACTTCTTCCTCGGTATAACTCACGCTTTTTGCACCGACGCTAGATGACCAAATGCCTGCAAAAAATTGCTCAGTGGGGTCTGTGTAATGGTTGTGTGTTTGCATGCTAATTTCTTTAACGGCGTGCTCTGTAACGCCCGCCACTATTTTGCTTTGGGCGACTGTGCCATATTCAGTTTCTACCTGGTTGGTGGCAAAATCAATCACGTCATTAATATTTTTGGTCATTGGTGAGTTCCTTTAAACACGCGTTAAAATTTTGTACTAATTTGTTAATATCGCTTTCGGTGGTGGCTGGGCAAACTAACATCATGTTATGAAATGGTGTCAGTAATACGCCGCGATTAAGCAAATATAAATGAATAACACTTTCAATTGTGTCGTTTTGCGCGTCGCGCGCTTGCTGTGCATTAGTTGGCGATTTTTCACAAAATTGCAGCTCTAGCCGCGCGCCAAGTCGCGTCATGTTCCAAGGTAATTTGTGCGCTTTAATTGATTCTGTTAAATGATGCTCCAGAAGCCTTGCCAGTGCTAGCATGTGTGTATAAGCGGCCTCTGTGGCAGTTTCAGTTAAAGTCGCATGAATAGCGGCTAGTGTCATCATATTGCCCGATAAAGTGGTGCCAATCCCAGAATGGCCAGGTGGCGCGGCATTATTAGCGGCTTGCATGCGTGCTGCCATTTCACTGCTAAAACCGTATGCCGCCGCAGGCAGGCCGCCAGCAATTGGTTTGCCGACTACTAAAAAATCTGGCGTAACGTGGTGTGCTTTTGCCCAGCCGCCGTGTGCGGTAGAAATGGTGTGTGTTTCATCTAAAATAAGTAACGTGCCATATTTTGTGCAAAGTGCGCGCAGGCCTTGTATAAATCCTTCATTCGGCAATACCATGCCGCAATTAGTAAGCGCAGGCTCAGTCAATAAAGCGGCAAATTGGTTGGTTTTTAACGCGTTTTCAACCGCAGCTAAATCGTTAAAAGGCACGGCAACTGAATGCAAAGTTAAATCTTGTACTTGGCCAAGTAAACTTTGCCGATTAATGTTTTTGTTATCAACCGTATCTAACATCGTGTCATCAACAGTCCCATGATAGCAACCATCAAACACCAATACTTTTTTGCGGTCTGTGACTGCGCGCGCCCAGCGCAACACAAAGCGGTTGGCATCAGTTGCAGTGGTGGCTAATTGCCAAACAGGTAAATGAAAGGTTGCCGCCAAGGCCGCACCAGTATTGGCCGCCAGCGCACTTGGCAACATGGTGGTAAAGCCTTTTTCGGCTTGGTTTTTAATTGCAGTTGCCACCGCCGCAGGGCTATGTCCAAACATGGCACCCGTGTCGCCCAAGCAAAAATCGGTGTAATCAATATTATCGGCACAGGTAAAATGTGCGCCGTTTGCGCGTTCTACAAATAAGGGCACAGGCGTGCCCCAATCGCTCATCCAGTGCATCGGAACACCATATAAAAAGTGCTGGCTGGCCTTTTTTGAAAACGCAATTGAGTTTGCATGCAAGTCCAAATAGCGCTTGCGCTCGGCTGTTATCATGTTTGTTGCATTTTGCATCAGGATTTTCATATTAAATTGGCTCTAACTAAATTTCATAAATGGCACTATTGATAAGACCAACATCAGATTACTATTCTACCTATAATATTGTTTTAAAACATTGTATTTCGGAGTAGTTAATGAATCATCAGTTTGCTTATTTATCGACCAGTGGTTTTTTAGGCATAGCGCCTGACAAAACTGCTAAAAAACCTTACGCAATCGCTGGCATCAATTGGGATGGCAGCTGTACCAATCGGCCAGGTGCACGCTTTGGCCCAAGCGCTATTCGCCATAGCAGCCAAATGTTGTGCGATGCTACGCATCCACATTTTGATGTTTCGCCGATTGACCACATCAATGATATTGGCGATTTAGCCTTGCCAAACACCAGCATTGACGCTATGCGTAGCGCATTAATGCCATTAGCGACTGAGCTGATTAAAAATCAAACCATGGTTTGGTTGGGTGGCGATCACTCCATTACTTTGCCTTTATTACGTGCGTACTTTGCGCACTATAAAACACCATTGGCGGTGATTCATTTTGATGCACATTGTGATACTTGGACTGATCATTTTGGCGAGCCATCTGGCCACGGCACTTGGGTATACGAGGCGATTCAAGAAGGTTTAGTTGACCCGACATTATTCACGCAAATTGGTATACGTTCAGCGGGTGAGCGCGCCGCGCGCGAATATGTAAACGACCAAGGCGGCAAAATTTATACCGCGCGTGAGTTACGTGGAAAAGATGGCGATGCGCTACAAAGTGTAATAGACGAAGTGCGTGCCAGAATGGCGAAAGCGGGTAACCCGCCTTGTTATTTAACGTTTGATATTGATGCGCTAGACCCTGCATTTGCACCAGGCACAGGCACGCCAGAGGTTGGCGGATTGACGACTGCACAAGCCATGACCTTGCTGGAAGCTTGGTATGATTTAAATTGGGTTGGTATGGATTTAACCGAAGTTTCACCGCCTTACGACCATACTGAATTGACATCAAACGCCGCTGCAGTGCTAGTGTGGACATGGCTGTGCGGGCAGGTTGCTACTAAAAATAGTGCAGCTTAAGCTAATTACTTCCCTCTAATTGGGGAGGGAGTATTTTGCGCCTCTGTACTGACTGTTTTAAAGGGTTTAAGAAATGACAAAAAATATTGATTTAAAAGCCACACAAAATTCGTACTACGCTGCCAGCGCTAACGAGCAGCCTGCGTACCCCAAATTACAAGGTGACATTGAGGCAGACGTTTGCATTGTGGGCGGCGGTTTTGCTGGCTTATCTAGTGCAATTGAACTAGCAGATAAAGGTTTTAAGGTAGTTGTGCTAGAGGCTAACCATATTGGCTTTGGCGCTAGTGGTCGCAACGGCGGGCAGATAATTGCGGGTTTAGCTTGCGAGCAAGATGTGATAGAAAAAGCGTTGGGTTTTGAAGCGGCTAAACAAGTGTGGAACATGACACTGGAGGCTTTAGACCTTGTGCGTCAACGTGTAAAACGCTTTGATATTAAATGCGATTTGGTTGATGGATTTTTAGGCGTATCTATCGGAGAAAAAAAAGGTAAAAGCCTGCACAGCTGGTTTGATGGCATGGCAAAAAAATATCAATATGACACCGATGCAAAATGGATTGAATCAACGCATTTAAAAGACTGGATAGATAGCCCGCGTTATTTTAATGGCTATTATGACAAGCGTTCTGGCCATTTACACCCACTTAATTATTGCTTGGGCTTGGCGCGGGGTGCCGCAAGTTTGGGCGTACAAATTTTTCAACATTCGGCTGTGAGTAGCATGCAGAAAGGCGAAACGAATATTCTAAAAACTGATTCTGGCTCTGTTAAAGCAAAATTTGTGGTGTTGGCAGGCAATATTTTCTTATCAGAAATATCACCACAAATAGCGCCAAGCCTCACCAAACGCATTATGCCAGTAGGCACATATGTTATAGGATCTGAGCCTGTAGATAGCAAACTGGCAGCTAAACTAATTCCTACTAATGCGGCAATTTGCGACACCAATTTTGTGCTGGATTATTTTAGATTTTCTGGCGGCAATAATGCGACCGAAATTAAAGAAAAGCAGCCACGCATGATATTTGGTGGTCGCGTCAGTTATAGCACCATGACACCGCGTAACTTAACCGCCATTATGCAAGCGCGTATGGCGGCGGCGTTTCCGCAGCTTGCCAACACCAAAGTGGATTACACATGGGGTGGCTTTGTCGACATATCCATGAATCGTGCGCCTGATTTTGGGCGTGTGGCAGATAATGTGTATTATTTACAAGGGTTTTCTGGCCATGGTGTCGCGCTAACTGGCTTGGCAGGCAAGCTAGTGGCAGAGGCAATTAGTGGCGACGCGACACGTTTAGATGTGTTTAGCAAAATTAAGCATTATGATTTTCCGGGTGGAAAATTACTGCGCACGCCTGCTTTAGTGTTAGGCATGGCGTGGTATCAGCTAAAAGAAAAACTGGGCTAAAAGCGATTTAATTACCCAAAACAAATGCTCTGGGTGCCGCATGGATACAAGGTGAATCAAACTTAACGAGTTAAGTTTGAGAGAGGGTGCCCTGGGGCATTGGCTTGCAGAGCAGGAGTTTTTAATCTAAAAAATCTATTTTACTCCAAATTTTAGCATGTTATATTTGTTATAAATTTATGTATGTAAGGATCGTTGTCGTGCTGGCAGTGAGATTAGAACCCGCTATTGAAGCCGAGCTAACCAAGCTTGCGTTAGAAACTGGCCGTAGCAAAAGCTATTACGTAAAAGAAGCCTTGGCTGAATATTTGCTAGACCGCGCCGATTATTTGCGCGCAATTGCCGCGTTAGAAAGGCAAGAGCCGCGAACTAGCTTAAGCGATGTTAGAGCAGAACTTGGCTTGTTGCGTTAATTCGTCACGCTAAGGGGACGAGGCATTGAGTGCTTGGAAAGTTGAATTTTTAGTCACCGCAAAACGCGAGCTAAAAAAACTAGATAAACGCTGGCAATTGGCCATTTTAGATTATTTAGAAGATGAAATTGCAGGTCTAGAAAACCCGCGCGGCCGTGGCAAGGCGCTAGTGGGCGATAAACAAGGCTTGTGGCGCTATTGCGTTGCCGATTACCGTATTGTGTGCGAAATACGCGATACAGAGTTGCTCATCATAGCTGTTACAATCGGGCATAGCAAAAATGTTTACGACTAACTTATGAGCCTTTACGACCAACTACAAAAAGCCAACAGTGAAGAAGATGTAAAAGATGCTTACATCAAAGCGCTGGGTTTAAAAGGCCACACTAAAGGCCTTATTGATATTCAAAGTAAAGAAATCTGGTTTGAGGCCAAGCACAATGGCCGCGAATCTAGCTACGCCATGTTTACGCAGTTGCTGCATTACGTGCAGGCCGCATTAAATAAAGGCGAAACCGTACCGCCGTTTTTAGCGGTGATAGATACCGAAAAAGCCGCGCTAATGAAAAGCGCAGACGTGCAGCCTTTTTTAGCCAAAAAGACCATTAAATGGGGTAAATCTGCCAGCCAATATACGCAAGACGCGTTGGATGCAATCTCCGCGCATATCGGCACGCATTTTGTGTCATTCAAAATATCCACGCACGAAGATGAATTTATTAGCACGGTTAAAGCCGCTATTAAATCTGGCGATATTATCCGCACACAAATCACGCCAGCTAACCTGAAACAAGTGTTTGATAAATGGGTGGCCATGGTCGGACGCGAGATTGATGGCGTGAGTGAAGACGATTACGCACTACTGTTTTTTGCCGACATTATGCACGATGGCACAGCCTCAACGCATGAAAACTTACCCGCCGCCTTGCTGCATAAAGATGGCAAACCAGTATTTGCACTGGCAGGTAAAATGTACGCGCTAGGCAGTAAAGAAGGCTACCGCCAATTTTGGGCGATTTACCACAAACCGCCCAAAGCGGAATATCGCAATTATCTATTAGAACGTCGCGATAGCTTAATTGCGCTAGATGAACGCAGCTTTAAAGGCGCTTATTACACGCCGCTGGCGGTGGTAGATAAAGCTTATGACAAGCTGGCTGAAACCTTGGGTGAAAACTGGCAAAAAAATTATATTGTGTGGGATATGTGCTGCGGCGTGGGCAACCTAGAAGTGAAACACAGCAACCCGCGCAATATCTACATGAGCACGTTAGATGTTGCCGATGTCGACGTAATGAAAGCCACTAAAACTTGTGTGGCCGCCCAGCGTTTTCAATATGATTATTTGAATGACGATATTACCGATGATGGCAAAATTGACTATAGCTTAACCAATAAAGTACCAGCGGGCTTACGGCAAGCCATTGCCGAAGGTAAGAAGATTTTGGTGTTAATTAACCCGCCTTACGCGGAAGCTACAAGTTCAGACAACCTTAAAACAAGTGGCTTATCAGATTCAAGTAAAACAGGCGTTTCAAACACTAAAGTTTCTAGTATAGC
>JANNWI010000340.1:0-3032 GCA_031414715.1 Methylophilaceae bacterium
TTTGATTCCACTGAACGCCATTTCTAATATGAATTTAATCCCAGGGTCTAACCCAGTATTTGGTTTGAACACCTTGGGAGGTGCACTTTCTATCAATACCAAAAGCGGCCGCACCGACCCAGGCGGCGCTGTGGAGCTGTCAGGTGGCTCATGGGGCCGCATTAATGGCAGTGCAGAATACGGTGGCGTGTTAAAGGATGGAGTTGATTATTTTTTCTCTGTTAACGCGTTAAACGAGCAAGGTTGGCGTGATTTCTCGCCATCTGAAGTGCGTCAAGGCTTTGCGAAAATCGGTTGGCAAGGCGAAAAGACGGATGCTAACTTAAGTTTAACACTGGCTGATAACGAGCTTGTAGGCAACGGTTTGGTACAAAAAGAGTTTTTGAGTGCGCAATCTTATGATGTGATTAACACCAAACCCGATATTACTGACACTAATATGGCGTTTATTAACTTTAACCTAAACCATTATTTAACGGATTTAACTGTTTTTAGTGCTAATACTTATTATCGTAATGCGCGCACAAAAACCTTGAATGGTGATGTGAATGATGATGTTGATGATGCTGTTTTTTTAGCTGATTGTGCTGGTGGTGCTGATCCTGAAGCAGAATGTGGTGGCGCGCTTAACCGCAGCAAATCAAAACGTGAAAGTATTGGTTTAACAGGACAATTCACTTTCAGCCAAGATTTATTTGGTAAGAAAAATCAGCTTATCACTGGCGCTGGTTACGACCAAGGTCGCACTCAATTTAGCCAATCAAGCGAGCTAGGCAATCTAAATGATAGCCGTGGAATAAATGGTGTGGGTGAGTTTAACGATGAAGCAGATGTGAAATTAAAAGCCAAAAGTGAAACGTGGAGCTTATTCGCAACTGATACCATGTCATTCTCAGATATGTATCATTTAACCTTATCAGGCCGCTACAACTACACCAAAGTAGATAACAAAGATGGCCTAATTCCAAAGGGTGACCCAGAATCGTTAACTGAAAAAATGACGTTTAATCGCTTTAACCCAGCTATAGGCCTGAGTGTTACGCCGACTAAAGATCTCTCCTTTTATGGTAGTTACAATGAAGGTAATCGCGCACCTACCGCCATTGAGTTGGGTTGTGCTTTTCAAGATTTAAATGGTGACGGTGAAGGTGATACGCCGTGCCGTTTACCCAATGCAATGGCCGGCGACCCGCCATTGAAGCAAGTTGTTTCTAAAACATTTGAAGCTGGTGTGCGCGGTAAATTGGCTGGAGAAATTGGGTACAGTGCCAGTATTTATCGCTCGCAAAATACCGATGATATTCAATTTATTGCCTCTAACCCTAACGGTCAAGGTAACTTTCAAAACGTTGGTAAAACCCGTCGTCAAGGCTTAGATTTAGGCATTAATGGCAAAACTTGGTTAGACTTCTCATGGAATCTGGGTTATAGCTACATACGCGCGACTTACCAAACGCCATTTAGTATTGCTAATGAAGTGAATACCAGTGCGATTGACACTAATGCTGATGGCGATGCCGACACTATCAATATCAGCCGCGGTGATTACCTTGCGGGCATTCCTAAACATCAACTCAAATTACGAGGTGAATGGCAAGCGCTACCAAACTGGACAGTTGGTACTAATATTGTTGCATTTACCAGTCAATATTCTTTTGGTAATGAGAACAATAAAGACCAAGGCGAAGGTGCCAAAGTGCGTGGCTATGCCGTAATGAACATGGACACACGCTATACCTTTGCAAACTCTGGCTGGCAATTATTTGCACGTGTGAATAATATTTTTGACAAAGAATATTATAGCGCTGGCATGCTGGGCGAAACATTCTTTGACGCAAGTGGTGCATTTCAAGGTGGCGATGATGAACGATCATTTTTAGTTTCTCCAGGCGCACCACGCGCAGGCTGGGTAGGTTTACGCTACAATTTTGGTGGTAAAAAAATAGCTTCATCAGCCGTCGACAATGACTAAAGGTTAAATATTGCTTACACAAAAAACAAACCAAGAGACATTAGCCCCACAAATCAATCAAGCTAAAAAAATATTGATTGTTGAGGACGAAAACTTATTCGCACGCGCTGTACAAAAGCGCATGCAAAAAGCAGGTGTCGAGTGTGAGCATGCTGAAACGTTGCAAGATGCACGTGCAATAAGCAAACAGTTTGAACCAGATACCGTCTTGTTGGATATGCGTTTGCCAGATGGTAACGGCATGGACTTGTTGCCAGAATTGGTGGCTGCGGGTGTTACTGTTATTGTGATGACCGCTTTTGGTGATTTAAGTGATGCAGTGGCTGCGATTAAGTTAGGTGCAACCGATTACCTGAAAAAGCCGATTGATTTAGAAGAGCTTTTGTTGATTGTGCAAAAAAATGAGAAAACAGCTGAGTTAAAAATAAGCTTAGATTACTCTAGGCAACGTGATGCACATGCAGTAGATAATATACAGTTGATAGGTGACAGCCCAGCCATAAAAAGCTTGCGCTTGCAGGTTACGCGTATCGCGCAAATAAGCAGCAAGCATGATATTGCCCCACCAACGGTGTTGATTGCTGGCGAAACTGGCACTGGTAAGGATGTGGTGGCTCGCATGCTACACGCGGCTTGTCACAACAGCAATAAACCATTTGTGCATGTCGATTGTGCATCGCTGCCAGTTGAGTTGATAGAAGCTGAGTTATTTGGCCATGAAAAAGGCGCATTTACTGGTGCCATCAGCGCTCGTCCGGGTTTAATCGAAGCTGCAGAAGATGGCACACTTTTTTTGGATGAAATAGGCGAATTGCCGCTGGGCTTGCAGGTTAAATTGCTGAATGTGCTAGAGCGCCGTATGGTGCGCCGCTTGGGCTCCACCAAGGAGCGCAACGTACCAGCACGCATTGTGGCGGCAACCAATCGCGATTTACATGAAATGTCGCAAGCGGGTAAATTTCGTTCAGACTTATATTATCGTTTAAATGTGATGACGATATCACTGCCGCCACTACGTGAGCGCGATGGCGACGTATTGTTGCTAGCCAGATATTTTATT
>JANNWI010000341.1:0-2214 GCA_031414715.1 Methylophilaceae bacterium
TCCAGCGCATCGGGCGGAATATATAAATCTTGCGGCAGCTCGCTAAGCAGCTCGCCTTTGATTTTTATTTCGTTAGTTGTTAATAACAAACCACTTGCCTTATACAAAAAGACAAAACATTTTGTTAGCGCTCATAAAGGCTGAACACCTTTTAGGTGGCTAATTACACTATCCAAATTTACACGTGCTAAATTAGCAGACATATCAGCTTCGTAAAATGTGGCACCAGCTCCATTAGCATATAAGACGGCATGGCTATTAATTTTATTCGTTGCTGCTACATAACAGTATGCGTAAATTGGATGCCCATTTAAATTGGTAAATATGACCCCCTTATCTTCATCAGTCGTGTTAACAAACTCAGCTCCTACCTCATTGAACGATTTTTTGTAATCATTCATGCAGGATTTAACGGTAGTGCTACCAAGATGCAAATAACCCCCTCTAAAAAAGAGTTTATTAGTACTAATTTTTGCTACACGCCGCTCATATGAATTATTCTCACCAGCCGAATTGTTTTCTTTGTTTTTGAGTGTGTTAATCCAAGGGAAATCAATAAAGCCTACTGCAATCAAAGTAGTAACCATTAAAGAAAAACCACCAAATAGTAGAATCCATGATTTCCAAGTTAACTTGGATAATATGCTCTTTATATCAGCATATGAGCTATTTTCAAGGTCAATATTTTTAGTCATACCTTCAACTTAAGTTGATTCAACCATAATTCAACCCCATCACATCCCTTACATCTCGCATCGTTTCGCGTGCGAGTTTACGTGCTTTTTCGCAACCTTCAGCGACGATGTTTTTCACTAAAGTTGGATCTTCGGCATATTGCGCGGCACGCTCTTGAATTGGCTTGAGTTCTTTCAATACAGCATCAATCACTGGCTGTTTGCACTCGATACAGCCAATGCCTGCACCTTTACAGCCAACTTGCACCCAATCCTTTATATCGTCGTCAGAGTAAACTTCGTGCAATTGCCACACCGGGCATTTGGCTGGGTCGCCCGGGTCGGTACGCCTTATTCTTGCAGGATCAGTCGGCATGGTCTTGATTTTTTTAGCCACGGTGTCAGTATTTTCACGCAATGAAATAGTGTTGTTATACGATTTCGACATTTTTTGGCCATCTAAGCCCATCATTTTGCTGGCTGGCATGAGTTTGTATTCTGGCTCTAGCAAAATCATTTTGCCGCCGCCCTCTAAATAACCTAACAGCCGCTCTTTATCGCCCAAGCTTAAATTTTGTGCTTCTTCTATCATAGCGCGCGCGCTATCTAACGCCTCTTCATCGCCACTTTGCTGATAGGCATTGCGCATTTCTTCGTACACCGCAGCGCGCTTGTTGCCTAGCTTTTTAATGGCAGCAATGGCTTTTTCTTCAAAGCCAGCCTCTTTACCATAAATGTGATTAAAACGTCGCGCAATTTCACGCGTAAATTCAATATGCGGAATTTGGTCCTCACCCACTGGCACCTGCGTTGCCTTATAAATCAGAATATCCGCGCTTTGTAATAGTGGGTAACCCAAAAAGCCGTAGGTGGATAAATCTTTACTGGCGAGCTTTTCTTGCTGGTCTTTATAGGTGGGCACGCGTTCTAGCCAGCTCAGCGGTGTAATCATACTCAGCAAGGTATGCAACTCAGCATGCTCTGGCACGCGCGATTGAATGAAAATAGTCGCGTTTGCTGGATCCACGCCAGCTGCCAGCCAATCGATGACCATTTCCCAAACCGATTCTTCGATAATTTCTGGCGTATCGTAATGCGTGGTCAATGCATGCCAATCGGCCACAAAAAACAAGCATTCATGCTCGTGTTGCAGCTTAATCCAATTTTTGAGTACGCCGTTGTAATGCCCAAGGTGTAAGTTGCCTGTGGGGCGCATGCCAGATAAGACTCTTTCGATTGCCATTTTTAGAACACTCCCACAAATTTATCTTCTGCCGGCATTGCGTCGTTACGCGGTGCTCGTGACCTCGCTGTGCAAAAGCGCACTATCTCGGTTCCTGCGCTTATATTACTTAGCATGGGTGCGCCTTGCACTGCGAAGCAGAATTTTAAATTTTTGAAAGTGTTCATGTTAATTTGATGATTTAAGTTATTAAAAAAGATTATACAAATAATTACTTAAGTAAATTTGCGTTAAACAAAAATACGAAAAATAATTTGCTGGAAAAAGTCAATAAATGGTGAAAGTATTTTGCCCAAC
>JANNWI010000342.1:0-11140 GCA_031414715.1 Methylophilaceae bacterium
GGCGCCGAACCGGGCCTTGCAGGAGGCCGTGATCCGCCGCGCCCACAGCGCCGCCGGCGTGGCGCCCGATGACATCGACTATGTCGAATTGCACGGGACCGGCACCCAGATCGGCGATCCGATCGAAGCGCTGGCCCTGGGCGCCGCGCTCGAGCGAGGGGCGGATCACCCGCGCGCATGCTTGGTTGGCAGCGTCAAGTCGAACATCGGCCATCTGGAAGCGGCCGCGGGCATCGCGGCGCTGATCAAGTGCGCGCTCGCCATCAAGCATGTTAATAAATTGCTTACTGTTTTGCTGTGTATTGCTAGAGCTACTTTCAATATCCACTCGGCCGCTATTGGGATTGGCTTTTCTGTCATTCGAGATAGTGACTTTACCTACTTTTGTTGCGCCTGTTGCTTCGACGCGCTCACGCTGGCTCTGCAAGTTGTTGCTGGTACTTACCGTAATTTTACGATTAACTCTGGCGGCGTCTAATTTAGCCACCAGCGCTTCAATTTCGCGCATGCGTTCTGGCTGTGCGCGAACAATCAGCTGGCTATCAATAGCATTGGCAACGCCGTCAGCGCCTACCATCGGCTCAATTATTGGTATTAAATCGTTGGCAAACCGGTGCTGCAAACTAAAAATTTTAAATTCAGTTTCTGCAAAGGCGCTACTGCAAACGAGCAATAACACTATAAATATATTTTTCATCGTTGCCTTAAGGTAATATTGAATTAACTTTTATAGCCCTAGTTTGGTTGACGATATTGCATCGGTAGTTTCATCTAACAGCTCACCAAAACGCGTCAATAAGTTGGCAGATTCAATTTCGTCATCCAATGCATATTTAAAACGCGCTTGGTCAATGTGAAAGCGGCGCAAATAATGGCGTTTATCAGCAATCACAAAACAATCTTTGGCGATTTTCGCATTGTCATTGGTTTCAAAAATTGTCATTTTGTGACCATAAAGTTTCAGCAGGTCAAATAGTCGCGGGCAATGTTGCACAAAATGCGTAGCGTTTTGTAAAATAACGGTGAGTTTACTTAAGTTATTTTCACTTAAAAATGCAAATAAAAGGTCAAAGCGCTGTTGGCTTGCGTAATTGCCACGCACAATATCTTGGTCAAAAATCAGCAACTCATCTTTGGCTTCAGCAATCACCAAATTTAGCGCAGCCTCGTAGTTTCGCTCGCCAAAAATAACCGTTTCAGGCTTTAAATCGTCTGTCATCACAGCTCCCTAATCTCGCTTAAAACCTACATAACCAGCTAAAAAACTCTCATAAAGTGCATCGCCAGCAACCGCATGGATATTGGCTTCCAGAGCAGTTATGTTAAGAACTTTTTTATCTGAAAACGCCTTCATTTGGCTAAGAATTTCTGCTGGAACAGCCAATTTTTCACCGTTTAAATAAAAACTGTCGTTAACATTGTCATGCGTAAATAGCATCTGCGATTTTAAATTTAAATGTAAGGATTTTTTTGCAAATAATTGAGTAAATTTTGCTTTCGATATGTTGCTTGCAGGCTCAAACACCACATCCAGCTTAGGCTCGGTGAGATGTTTTCCTAAAAAATCTGCGACATGCTGTTTATCCCAAGTGATGTTTTGCAGCATTTTTCTTACCTTAGCAATCATGTCATCGCTGATTTCAGCAGGGTGATTTTGCAAAGCTAAATCCGCATCCGTGTACAAACTTTCTACATTCAGATTGTCTTGGCTAATATTATCCTGCAGATAACTCAAAAATTCATGCTGTAGTTCTTGGATTTTTGGCGCGCGAAAGCCAATCGAGTATGTCATGCAGTCATCAGATTCTGATATTCCCCAATGCGCGATTTGCGGCGGTAAATACAGCATATCGCCCGCATCCAGCACCCATTCTTGTTCGGCCTTGAAGTTCTTTAAGATTTTCAGTGGCGCGCCTTCCGCCAAACTCAAATCATTTTGCGTGCTGATTTTCCAATTTCTTTTACCGCTACCTTGCAGCAAAAACACATCGTAAGAGTCTACATGCGCGCCCACGCCGCCGCCTTTGGGCGCGTAACTCACCATTAAGTCATCTAAACGCGCATGTGGGATAAAACTGAACGAAGTCAATAAATCGGCTGCTTCTGGCAGATAGTGGTTTACGTTTTGCACGAGCAACGTCCAGTCGTGTTTTGGCAATCTAGTAAAATCACTGTCATCAAAAGGGCTATTTTGCACGCTCCATTTACCCTTGTTGTTTTTGATGATTCTCGCTTGCACATCATCCTCACAAGCTAAACCAGCCAATTCATTTGGCGTAAGCAAGCCTTTAAAATTGGGTATTGCGCCACGAATAAGTAGCGGTTTTTTCTGCCAATATTCGGCAAAAAATTGCTCTGGCGTCAGTTGGTTAAGTAACTGTAGTGGGAAATTCATATTAGCATTTTAATCTTGTTTTAGCTTTGCATAAAATAATTGCATGACTATACAACTGGGTATATAGTTAATCTTATAGAAATTGCCTATTCTAAATAATAAATTGGGAGACATTTGTAATGAATAAGCCAGTTGACCTTGACCAAAATAATCTTATAACTACCCACCACGGTGGCTGCCCGCACGATTGCCCAGACACATGCAGCATGGTGTTTCATGTGAAAGATGGCACATTGTTAAAAGTCACAGGCAATACTGAGCACCCGATGACGCGCGGCGGTTTGTGCGTCAAGCTAAAAGATTATGAAAAGCGTCACTATCACCCAGATCGCTTGCTTTACCCGATGAAGCGCGTTGGTCCTAAAGGCAGCAAGCAGTTTCAGCGCATTAGCTGGGATGAAGCGCTAAATACCATTGTGGACAAATGGCAGGCGATTATTAAAACCGATGGCGCGCAAGCGATTATGCCCGCCAGTTACTTGGGTAACCAAGGCTTGGTGCATGGCCTTAATGGCGGCGATGCGTTTTTTAACCGCCTTGGCGCGACGGTAACCGAGCGCACATTTTGCGGCGAAGGCTCGTGTACCGCATGGTTACTCACTGTGGGGCCGACTGCTGGCGTAGATCCTGAAAGTTTTATTCATTCCAAATACATCGTGGTGTGGGCATCTAATTCGGTTTCCACCAATTTGCATCACTGGCACATTATTCATGAGGCACAGAAAAAAGGCGTCAAAGTGGTAGTGGTGGATTCTTACGCTTCTAAAACCGCAAAAGAGGCCGATTGGCATATTGCGCCTAAACCCGGCACCGATGGGGCGTTGGCGATGGCGATGATGAACGTGATTATTGAAGAGGGCCTGCAAGACCAAGATTACATTGATAACTACACTGTCGGCTTTAAAGAACTAGCCGCACGTGCTAAAACCCGCACACCAGAATGGGCAGAGAAAATTACCGGTATTCCAGCGGCAGATATACGCCAATTTGCGCGCGAATACGCGACCACACCGCCTGCGGCCATTCGCATTGGCGTGGCGCTAGAGCGTAATTATGGCGGTAGCCAAGCTATTCGCGCGGTAACATGCCTGCCTGCGCTTATTGGCGCATGGCGGCACGTAGGTGGCGGCATTTTACAGTTTCCAGTATGGGAGCACCCGTATAAATTCGATGTGATTTGTCGCCCCGATTTAATTCCAGAGGGCACACAAGTGGCTAATATTCTGCAATTGGGTCGCGTGCTGACGGGTGAAATTAAACTTAACACACCCATTAAATCGCTCATGGTGTGGAACACTAACCCGGTTACGCAATCGCCCGAAACCGACAAAATTATTAAAGGGCTAGAACGCGAAGATTTGTTCACTATCGTAGCTGACCACTTTATTACTGACACCGCCGCCTATGCAGACATTGTGCTGCCAGCCGCCATGGGTGCCGAGATGGAAGACATGATTTTAAGCTGGGGCCATTTATATTTAACCTATAACGCCAAATGTATCGACCCACCGGGCGAGGCAAAACCCAATAACGATATTTTTAGAGAGCTGGCAAAACGCTTAGGTTTTCAAGAAGATAACTTTAAATGGACAGACAGTGAATGCCTTGAAAACTATGTGGCTTGGGATGCGCCAGCCTGCGATGGTTATGATCTAGCTTATATGCGCGAACATGGCTTTGCCAAACTCAAAGTTGGCACCAAAGATGACCGCGCACCGCATAAAAATGGCAACTTTCCTACGCCAACAGGTAAATGTATGTTCCTAGTAGAAGGCGCTAAAAACTTTGTTGCAGGGCCGTTCCGCCAAATGTACGAAGGCTTTCAGCCAGGTGAAGATTTAGACGCGCTACCCGATTATGTGGCGAATCGTGAGAGTGTGGAAAGTAACCCAGCATTAGCGAAAAAATATCCGCTCAGTATTATCTCGCCCAAAAGTCATGGTTTTTTAAATAGCTGTTATGCCAACGTGGCGGAGAAAATCAAAGGCCAAGGTGAGCAGTTTGTGCTGATTAACCCGTTAGATGCCGCAACTCGAGGGATTTTAGAAGGCGTAAAGGTTAAAGTGTTTAACGACCGTGGCGCGTTTGAAGGCGATGCGCGCATTACCAAAGATGTTAACCCTGGCATTGTGGTTGCTACGCTAGGTTATTGGCGGCAGTTGAATAAAGGCACGGTTAATTGCATTAGTGCGGCGGAGTTTGGGGATATGGGGCATTCGACGACGTTTAGTGATAATTTGGTGGAAGTGGCGTTGGGGTAAAGTTGATGAATAAATGCGCTCAGATTTAAGCCAAAAGCTTGTACATTTCACTAAAGGTGATACCCAGCTAGATGCTGAAAATGCCTTTAGAAGTATTATTAAAGATAAAGCCTTGATTGGCTCAAGCGGTGGTGTTCGGGGCAATTATAATGTCGTTTGCTTTAGCGAAGCACCCATAGATGTTTTAACTAGAGTTTTTGAAAATCCAAGTGCACATGGTTTTAGATATAGACCGTTCGGGGTAATTGTTGAGAAAGAATGGTTGTTCGAGCAAGGTGGTAGACCTGTTATTTATCAACCTGAAGAAGAGTTTGAACTTTTAACTGAAGAACTTCGTTTTCGACATGTTCGGTATGAACCATCTCGCAATATAGACCATACTTTTGAGCGTGAATGGAGAATCAAAACAGAGCGCTTAACTCTAGAACCAAAATCCTGTACTTTGGTTGTCCCATCAAGAGGATGGGATTATCGTTTTCGAGAAGAGCATGTAGAGCATGATATGCGTATTGCTGGTACTTTACGTGTTGGTCCTTTTGCACGAATAACTAACTTTGATTGGCACTTTTTAGCACTGGATGATTTGGGTGTTAAGGTTAAGGAAGATTAAGTAATTATTAGTCGCTTTCGCGCGACATGCGAGTTTCTTTCCTTTGCTTAGCCAAAAGAAAGAAACCAAAGAATACCCGCAAGGTGCATCCCCAACCTCGCTAAGTGCTAAAGCACTAAGTCGGTTGTGACAGTCCACGCCGCTCACCATCTGCCTTCAACCGTAAAGGTCATGTCCGCCAAGTGCCTCCTGTTTCACAGCGACCTTGGTGCCAAACCCGAAGGCGCG
Organism: Methylophilaceae bacterium; assembly: GCA_031414715.1. GTDB lineage: Bacteria > Pseudomonadota > Gammaproteobacteria > Burkholderiales > Methylophilaceae > Methylotenera_A. Next base: position 5,495 of record JANNWI010000342.1, read on the forward strand.
ACAAGCCAGTATTTGGCTTCCCCAATTTGCTAAGCCACTAAAGTGGCAAGCAAAGTGTGAAGGGTATTTTAAGTCAAAAGCAAACCATGCGAATGCGGGCATAAATAGATGCTCTGGAAGCCGCATGGGTATTGCCTCCCAGAGCATCATTTCTCTCTCGTTGGTTTTGTTGCTATAGGGATATGTGAAGTCGCTAGCGATATTTGTCGTTATGCTGGTAATTATTCGCTAAAATATAGGTATGAAAAAGTTTTTATTATCTGCCGCTAGTTTGTTATTGGCTTGCGCATACCAAACCTTAAATGCGGCAATTTTGGTGGGTTGGTCGACTTTAGGCCTAAATACTTATACTGCTGGCCCATTCAGTCAACATCAACCTTCTGGTGGATGGGCTGCACCTAGCTCTCAAATTGTTGGTGGCTTTTCGGCAGGCGTAAAAGCGGCTAAAGGAAACAATATATTTTTAGTTGACACGGGTTATGGACCCAAGTCTTCATCCATGAGCTCGTTGTTGGGTCTGTACGAATTAGAAATCGATTATAACGATTTTAATGGGCCAAACAAAAATGTAGAAGTGTTAAAACTCATTCGTTTTCATGATGCCGATCACAAGCTTAGCTTTTCTAAACAAGCAGATTTTGAATTTTATGGTAATAATCCAAACAATAGCCCTGTAGATTCCACCATTAAAAAAAGTAGGCTGCTTACTGGTGGCGACATAGATCCTGAGTCCTTTAGAGTTGATTACAAAGGTAACTTATGGGTTGGTGAGGAGTTTGGACCTTTTTTAATTAAGTTCGATAAATCAGGCAAGGTACTCAGACAAGAAATCTCCATCCCCGATATTACTTCCCCAGATAACCCTTTGCTTAAAGATGGTGATTTACCAACGATTAAAACTTCAGCGGGATTGGAGGGCATGGCAATTAACCCTAAAGGCAATATACTTTTTCCCATGTTGGAAAAAACAGTGATTGGAGATCCAGAAAAGACACTCAGGATGTATGAGTTTGATGTAGATTCTGAGCAGTTTGAGGAAGGTTATTTTTTATATCAGTTAGACGGCGCAGCTACCGAAATAAGAGAGTTAGTAGCAATTAACGAGCATGAGTTTTTAACAATTGAGCAAAATGAGCATTGGGGTTCAATAGAAGGGCATGTTAAAAAAGTATATTTAGTATCGATTGACGGTATAGAAAGGAAAGGTTACGTCAAAAAAACACAGTTAGTTGATTTGATGAATGTTTCTGATCCCGCTGATTTGAATCATGATGACAATATTAACTTTTCGTTTCCAAAACTAACAATAGAGACGATTATCATACTGAATAAAGATACTTTATTGATTGCGAATGATAATAACTTTGGGGAAAGAAACGAGTTTATTAAAGTTCGCTTAGATCAGCCTTTACGTTTAACTCAGTTTAACAGCCCATTATTAAATACAAATGAATGGAGCTTGCGCGACAGAAACTACTACGCGTGGCAGGGTTACCACACAAAAAGTCTTGAATGGGTGAATATTTCTGCAGTTTTTATTTTACTGGTTTTAACCGTTCAAATCACAATAAAGAGAATACAGTTGAGACAGAACGGCATACCGCATTGGTTACTTTTGTCTGTCATGATATTGATTTTTTTACTATACAATTATCTCAGTTTGTATTTTTACGCAACCCAAGCATTTAGAGACCTTTTTATAGACTTTGGCCTGTATCAAAATCGTGGGCCACTTCAGCGTTCAATCGTTTTGGCTATTGTCGTCGTGACTTTCTTGCTGACTTTTATGGGGCTGTTATTCTATAAAAACATGCACACCAAATATACGATGATTATGTTTTCTGTATTATTGGGTTTAAAAGGTTTGCAGTTTGTGTCATACCATCGAATTGACAATGTGATGGATTACGAATTAGGCATTGGCAGGGTGTTTGATTGGGTTGAGAGTATCTGTATTGTTTTACTATTTATCGTCATTGTTTATGAGGGTAAAATCAAAGTTTCGTCTAAATAATCCAACAAAATTCGTTCAACATAACGGTATTAGAAAGGTTTTTATTGCATTTTGGTGACCCTACTTTTGCTGGATGGCTAATCGTTTTAACCTATTTTTTAGTGGTTAGCCGTTGTTATTTCAAACATGCTGAAGCTAAAAAACAAGGCTTAGATGCTTATTTTTGGGTGCTAATAGGTGGCTTTTTATTATTGTTAGGTATTAATAAACAATTAGATTGGCAAACGGTTTTTGAAGCTAGTATGCGAGATATGGCAAAACAGCATGGCTGGTACGCGCAGCGAAAGTTAATGCAAATAGCGTTTATCGTTTTTTTGGCATTAGGTTTGCTGACCATGTTGATTGTTCTGCGAAAGTTTTTAGCTCAGGCACGGAAAAATTATAAAGTAGTGTGTTTTGGTTTATTTTTGATTTGTGTGTTTATTGTGCTTCGAGCTGCGACATTTAATCATTTTAGCTTTTTAAATACACGGTCATATTTTGGCTTTAATGCGCATGTATTGCTAGAGTTGGGATCATTAATGACCATCTATTATGGCACTTATGTTAATAAAAAACTTTTACCGCCGCAAACAAATGTGCTTATTACAGCAAAAGACGGAGAAAGTGTACATTGCCCAAAATGTTCTGTGCAGCCTTTATCCGAGCCAGTTGATGGGCGTTTGTTTAAATGTAGATCGTGCGGCTTTAAATATATTGTTAATGTACCTAATAGTTAGTTTGCTTACATTGATGAATAAAAATGGCTATCTCGCGTAAAATAGCAGCATGAATTTTTACCAACTTATCAAACCTCTACTGTTTCAGCTTGATGCAGAATTTACGCATGACATAGCTTTAAAAAGTCTAAAATTTGCAGAAAAAACGGGCGCGTTAAACTGGTATGCGCAAGCACCTAACTGTGTGTCGCGGCAAGTGATGGGCTTAACTTTTGCTAACCCAGTTGGTTTGGCTGCCGGCTTAGATAAAAATGGTGCGGTGATTGATGGCATGGCAAGGCTAGGTTTTGGCTTTATTGAGATTGGCACAGTAACGCCGCGCCCACAGCCTGGCAACGCCAAACCTAGATTATTTCGCGTGAAAGAAGCACAGGGCATTATTAACCGCTTTGGCTTTAATAATTTAGGTGTAGATAATTTAGTTGAGAACGTTAAAGTGGCACGATACTCTGGAATTTTGGGGATAAATATCGGCAAAAACTTTGATACACCGAATGAGCGCGCAGTTGATGATTACTTAACTTGCATGCAAAAAGTTTACGCACATGCAAGTTATATAACGGTCAATATTTCATCACCAAATACTAAAAATTTACGCGATTTACAAACGGCAGAAGCATTATCTGGCTTGCTTGCCAGCTTGAAATTAGAGCAAAAAAAGTTGGCTGATAAGCATGGTAAATATGTGCCGATGACGCTAAAAATCGCGCCTGATTTAACCCAAGTACAAGTCATTGAAATTGCCAATTTACTCATGCAGCACCAAATTGATGGTGTCATTGCCACTAACACCACGCTAAGCCGCGATGTGGTAAAAGGCATGAAAAATGCTGAAGAAGCGGGTGGTTTATCTGGTGCGCCAGTGCGAAATCAATCGACTATAGTGATTCAACAACTGTCAAAGCAATTGCAGGGCGCTTTACCAATTATTGGCGTAGGCGGTATTTTAAGCGGCGCAGATGCGGTAGAAAAAATTGCTGCTGGGGCTGATTTGGTGCAAGTGTATAGCGGGTTAATTTACCAAGGGCCAAAGTTAGTGCACGACATTTGCAAAACGCTTGGCTAAAATTAACAGGTTTCCTTGGCATTTAGAGTTCTAAATCAGACAAGGCGCAAGTGCAAAAAAGCTGACGACTTATATGTTTTATATACGAGGAAGATTTTTTGTGTTTGCAACACAGTATGATGACGAAATCTAAAATGCCAATACTTTATTCGTATCGCCGCTGTCCATACGCCATGCGTGCCCGTATGGCACTAAAACTAGCTGATATAGAAGTGGAAATTCGTGAAGTTTCTCTGCGTGATAAACCTGCGCACTTGTTGGAAATTTCGCCCAAAGCTACCGTGCCAGTGTTGGTGTTGCCAGATGGAAAAGTGATTGATGAAAGTTTGGCCATTATGAGCTGGGCATTTGACAATATGCGAGAAAAAAATAATGCTCTGTACCAGTACTTGGCATCCCCGCAGAATATACCAGCTGAAGCTGGTTATTCATGCGCGAAACCCAATATCCATGCGGCCTCTGGAGCATCGCCAGAAAGAGCTTTAATTGAAACGAATGATACAAGTTTTAAGCAAGCTTTAGATGCTTATAAATATCCTGAGCGCTTTCCCATTAAGACGCAAATACAACATCGCGCAGATGGTGAAGCTTTTTTGCAAAAGCTAGAAGAATTGTTGCAGCGAAATAATCATTTGTTTGGAACAAAACCCAGCCTTGCCGATTACGCGATTTTTCCATTTGTTCGGCAATTTGCGGCGGTGGATGCGGTATGGTTCGCACTAAGTGATTATCCCAAACTCCGCACTTGGCTAAGTACCTGGGTAGAGTCTGATTTATTTAAAAGTGTGATGACAAAAAGCCCGACTTTTATAGATTAGAAGTCGGGCTTTTTGCCCCGACTTGCGTCGGGTGATTTTTGTTTGAAAAGGCTAAACCGTTTCTGCTTCGGGTTTTGGCATGGCCGGTTTTGACGGTGACGCATCGTCAAATACCAATTTAACTTCGTCTTTGTCGTCAATATCCACATGCACGCTACCGCCATTGACCAAGCGGCCAAACAGCAGCTCATCGGCTAACGCTTTGCGAATAGTATCTTGAATTAACCTTGCCATTGGGCGCGCTCCCATTAACGGGTCAAAGCCTTTTTTACCTAGATAAATTTTTAGTGCATCGCTGAATGTGACATCTACTTTTTTCTCATGCAATTGGTCTTCTAGCTGCATCAAGAATTTATCCACCACACGGATGATAATGTCCTGCGACAAGCTACCAAACGACACGGTTGCATCCAAGCGATTGCGGAACTCGGGCGAGAATAGGCGCTTAATATCTGCCGCTTCATCGCCTGCTTCTTTTGCATTGGTAAAGCCAATGCTCGATTTGCTTAGGTTCTCCGCACCGGCATTAGTCGTCATAATTATGGTGACATTTCTAAAGTCAGCTTTGCGACCGTTATTGTCCGTCAACGTGCCGTGATCCATCACTTGCAGAAGAATATTGAAAATATCGGGATGCGCTTTTTCTATCTCGTCCAGCAGTAGCACAGAATAAGGCTGCTTAGTGATTGCTTCAGTCATCAAGCCGCCTTGCTCAAATCCTACATAGCCAGGAGGCGCACCAATCAAGCGTGATACAGCATGGCGTTCCATGTATTCGCTCATATCAAAGCGAATCAACTCCACACCCATAATATAAGCGAGCTGTTTAGCTACTTCGGTTTTACCAACACCAGTAGGTCCGCTGAATAAGAAGCTACCAATTGGTTTATTATTGCCGCCCAAGCCGCTACGCGCCATTTTTACTGCGCTTGTTAATACCTCAATCGCTTTATCTTGGCCGAATACCACCGCTTTTAAATCGCGCTCCAATGTTTTAAGCGCGCTGCGGTCATCACTAGAAATGTTTTT
>JANNWI010000343.1:0-2727 GCA_031414715.1 Methylophilaceae bacterium
CGTCATTTATTGCTAGATTACGCGCAAAGCGCTAACGCATGGATTATTGAGGACGATTACGACAGCGAGTTTAGATTCGAAGGTCGCCCTATTTCTAGCTTGCAAGGCATGGATAAACACGGCCGCGTACTATATTTAGGCACCTTTTCTAAGGTGATGTACCCAGGCATTCGCCTAGGCTATATGGTGATTCCGCCACAATTGGTTGCCAGCTTTAAAAATGGCTTATATGAGCTGCAACGCCCAGGCCAAGTCATGATACAAGCGGCGCTGGCAGACTTTATTGAAGAAGGTCATTTTGCCAGCCACATTCGACGCTTAAAACTGACCTATGGCGAGCGACGCCGCCTATTACAAACTGCGTTAGCGCCAGTTGCTAGGGTCGGTGCGCGACTTTCGTTGGAAGATTCTGGTCTGCACTTAGTGGTGGAGTTTAATAACGAAGTTGACGATGTAAAAGTCGCTGCACTGGCCGCAGATAACGGCTTACGCGTCTATCCACTATCTAGCTATTGCATTGGCGATGCTTGCGAAAAAGGCTTGATTATTGGTTATGCCTACGCATCGACTGAAGATGTTGCCCATTATGGCAATTTACTGGCAGAAGTCATTCAAACCGCACTAAGAGAAGAAAAATCATGAGCCCATTACTCATTGCCTGGTTAATTTTAGTGGCCAGTATTTTGTTTGAAGTGGCTGGCATGCTGTTTTTAAGGTATTCCAACGGATTTACCAACTTATTGCCATCGGCTGCTGGCGTCAGTTGCTTCATAAGCTCCATATGGCTGATGGCAATTTCGCTTAAACACATAGAAATGGGCATAGCCTACGCAGTATGGGCGGCGGTTAGCACTGCCATTGTGGCAATATTAGGCATCGCCTTTTATCAAGAATCAATCTCCAGTTTTAAATTGACTGGCCTTACGCTAATTGTCATTGGCGTCGTGCTGCTTAACCTAACCACAAAATAGACCACACAATAAAGTACAAATTAACTATGTATTCTGCCACTTTTATTTTTGATAAAAAACAATATGACGACGAATTTTATACGCTTGATAATGCCATTGCCGCAGCAGCTAAGGAAACCGCGGGCTATTTAGGCGAAGAAAGCTGGCAGAATGCCAAAACTGGCCGCGTGTGCAATGTGTATTATTGGCAAGATTTAAAAAGCTTACAAAACTTAATGAATCACCCTAAACACCTAGAGGCCAAGGCGCAGCAAGCCAATTGGCTAAACGGCTATCAAATAGTTATCGCACAAGTGATACGCGCATATGGCGATGGCAGTATTGCGCATCCGACTTCAACTTTTCATTCACCCACATAATAATCATGCTTGCCATCCGCCCTGCCTGCATCGATGACCTAAATGCGCTTGCGTCGCTATTCGACAGTTATCGCCAATTTTACCAACAACCAACGAATATTGAATTAGCAAAAAGCTTTATAGCGGCGCGATTAACTAACAAAGATTCAGTGATTTTTGTGGCAGAAAATGAAGCGCAAAGGCTGATTGGTTTTTGCCAAATTTACCCCAGCTTTTGCTCCGTCGCCGCAACTAAAATTGGTGTTTTATACGATTTATTTGTCGATTGCACCACAAGAAAAACCGGCGCAGGACGCGCTTTAATGCTGGCTGCGCACGACTATGCGGCAAATAATGACATGGCGCGGCTAGATTTAACCACCGCAAAAAATAATCAGCCCGCGCAAGCGCTGTATGAGTCGCTAGGTTGGGTACGCGATGATATTTTTTACGCTTACAGCAAAGAAATAACTACCATATAACACGCCATTTATACACCGAAAAAAATAATATGCTCTGGAAGCCAATACCCATGAGGCGTATAGGGCATCGAAATAAGATGGTGGATTTTAATTGGTTAAACTATCTTAAAAAACCTAATGTATAAACTTGCGGGCGCAATTTATCGCCAAGTATTTTATAAGTGCTTTCAAACGCACTAAAATCCACAGGCGCAAAATCGCCACTGGCATTACGCGCTTTTAGCGCATTGCGTATTTGATACCAACCCACATCTGGGCGATTCAACTTAAACTCATCGCGCACATTACGCACATCAGTATGCGCAAAATAAGCTTGCCAGAGCGTGCGCCCAGCGTTTAATACTGCATTGGCTTCTGTTGATAATCCGCTATACCCAATATCGTCATTACTTGCTATTCCGTCATTCCCGCGCAGGCGGGAATCCATTTTGATTTTTGCACTACTGGCTTCAACGCCAATATCAACAACTGTATCAACACCAACGTCAATTTGGATTCCCGCTTTCGCGGGGATGACGGGTGAGAGGTTTTTAAGTGTTGGCAAATTAGCCAAATATTGCACCATAAAATCCGATTCAAACCGCGCTGGTGCATTTACCTCGGCTTCGGTAAACGGAATAAAGTGATTCACAATCGACCATGTTTGATTATTCCACTCAAGCGCATTGGCGCTGGCGGTTAAATTGCTGCCGTTAAAAAGCATCCATATTAAGCAATCGGTTTTAAATTCGTCAGTGAGTGGCTCTGTGGGTTGTAAAAATTGGTCACGGTCGTTTAACCATGTAGGTTTAATAACACGGCGAACTGTAAATACGATTGCGGATTGCCAAAGATTTTCTTTATTTACAAATATTCCGTGTCCTCCATTAAAACCTGAAGAAAACAAAGCTGTCATAACAGAAGACTGAATATCATTACTATTGCACCACAAATATG
>JANNWI010000344.1:0-5150 GCA_031414715.1 Methylophilaceae bacterium
TTTGAGCAAATCATTCAAGCCTGCCAATTAGCAGAAATTCACCAAACCATTGAGAAACTACCACAAGGTTATCAAACCGTAGTGGGAGAACACGGAACAGGCTTAAGTGGTGGGCAAAAGCAACGCATTGCCATTGCAAGAGCTTTACTGAAACAACCTAAAGTGCTGATATTTGATGAAGCGGTATCTAACCTTGATCAGCAGACCGCAGAACACTTTGCGCAAACCGTGAATAAGCTCAAAGGCAAAGTCACTATTCTGTTTATTACCCATCAATTGCCAAAAGGCTTGCAGGTGGATGAGGCGGTGATTTTGGGAAAAGAAAATACTACAAAAACAACTAATAAAAGTTACACAAATGAAGTGCACAATAGTCTACAAACAACCAATGAAGGAAATGCGGAGACATGAGCAAATATCAATTAACAGCGAATAATGAAGGTTGGAGGATAGCTGCATGAATAACCCCTTAAATAAGCAGGCCTGTAACCCGCATGGATATTGGCTTACAGGGCATCTATTTTTATTTATCTTGAATACACACAAAACACAAATCAATGATGTTGAATGGAGGGTGATAGTGTGAATGGTGCTAAATTGAGAATGAAAGATTTAATGCTACGTAGTTTGTACATAGTCACTGCCATGTTATTTGCTATTTTAATAACCGCTTGCTCAGACATAAGGGAAAATGGTTGTAAAAAAATATTTGACTCGAGTTGTAAAGATATGTTTGTAAGTAAAAATGAGAAATTGTTAATCAAGAAACTTGATTTTAACAAATCTAAAAACTTAGATTTTATAGATGTATATGAGCTAATTGGTAACGACATACAAAAAATCTGTGTACAAAGACCATATGAGCTCAAGCTAGGGTTTGAAAAAAAATCAGCAATTAGTGTTAAGGACTATGAAATTTTGTCTGATGAAACTAGAAATAATCTATGGCTTTTTTACGAAAATGGCAAACAGGAAATCCTAAGTATATCAAGAGCAGATATATATGATTTTTATGAATCAGCTACTAAAGTTAACAGAATAGAATGTGGCGATCAATCACAACTAATTTATTATTAAAAATAGGGAGTTATACAATGGGACTAACATACGATCAAGGTGCTTATATCCAGCAGGCGGTAGCTGATGCAAACTCATTTGGTGGATTGAGTGGCGACCCAATCACTCCACATAATGACCAATACGATGCCTATAGGCATGCGATACTTTCAGCAGAGCTAATGCAGGCAGGCCCCGATGCAATTTCTAAATATATTCTTGATAATCATGAGGCAAATCCTTTAAACCCACCTGCTGAAAAAAACATGGATAAGTGGAATAATGATGTAGGCGCTAAAGAATACTATAAATGGAAAGAAGCTGTAGACTCGGGACAAACCACTGACTCTCTAAGAAAATGGATTTATGATAGGGTGGTGGAAGGTAAAACTATTAATAATCCTTTTGATATTCATGATGGTAGAATATTTAAAGATCCAGCTACACCAAGCATTCCCACTACTACAAATACGCCTTACAATGACTCTCGAAACTGGCAACCCCGCCGCGACCCGCTCACCCTAGACCTAGACGGTGACGGCCTAGAAACAGTCGGCATTGCTGCCACCAACCCCATTCAATTTGATCACGATGGCGACGGCATTAAAAACGGCACTGGCTGGGTTTCTTCTGACGATGCATTCTTAGTGTTAGATAAAAATAGCAACGGCACGATTGATAATGGCCGTGAGCTATTTGGTGACAACACTATTAAAAGTAATGGTCAATTGGCAACAGATGGCTTGGATTCAACTGCGAAGTGCGACAACCGAATGATTAAAGAATACCTCATTAGGGGTTAACCAACCAAGGCATTTTCGTGGTCTATTATTCAATAAATGCATCGCATTATCTATCTCCTCATTGGTAATGCTGTTGAAATCATGCTGCTTAGGAAAGAACTGGCGTAATAAGCCATTGGTATTCTCATTAGTACCACGCTCCCAAGACGCATACGGTCTGGCAAAGTAAAAGCCCGCATTCAAGGCTTGGCTCACTTTGGCATGCTGTGCAAACTCTTTACCGTTATCTGAGGTAATGGTATGCACAGGCGTATTAAGCGTGGTTAACGCATCCACCATGCGCTCACCCACATGCACTGCCTGTTTACTCTTCAGCGCGGCAACCACCAAGTAGCGACTACGCCTATCGACTAGTGTTAATAATGGTGCTTGCGATTGTCGGCCAAATACCGTGTCAGCCTCCCAATCGCCTAGTCGGCTTCTGGTATCTACAATGGCAGGTCGATACTCAATGCCGACACGACCAATAATCAAGCCACGCGCTTTGTGTATGCGACCACGCTTGCCACGGCGTAGCCGATGGCGTAAGCATTGCCATAGGCTACCGCCTTGGCGTTTATCTTGCCAAATACGCAAGTAGATGGATTCTGGACTGATGGCGTCTAAGCCTGCTAACTTACGTCGATAGCAGATTTGTTCGGGACTCCAGCGTTGTTCAAGTAATGCGATGACATCTAACCATGTTTCTGCGCTAATCTTAAAGTGTGGTTTCACCCGTCTGCGATGCCAAGCTAGGTTATCGGCGCGTGAAGGTGAGTAACCCGTGACGCGGTAATCGAATACTAAATTACGCGTTAGCTCGCGATGAATGGTGGAGCGATGACGATGCAGTTGCAGCGCAACAGCAGAATAACTAAAACCTGCTTTCAATAAGATAAAAATCTGGTAACGTTCAGCTACGGTGAGGTGCTGGTAATGTGGCATGACGACTCCTATGACTTGGCGGTTGTAAGGAGGCTAAATGCTAACGCATCTCACCGCCTTTAACCTAGGTTATAGTTGTCGCACTTGCTAGTTGAATCCGCCATTTAGTTCTTATTTGTTACTTTTAATGAGTATTCCATGCCCCGCCGCCCTCGCGTTATCGTGCCAAATACGCCGCAACACCTTATTCAGCGCGGCAACAACCGCCAAGCATGTTTTTATGCCGATGAAGATTATCAATTTTATTTGGAATGGCTAAAGTTTCATGCAGATAAATTAGGAGTCGAGGTTCACGCTTACGTGCTGATGACTAATCATGTGCATTTGCTGGTTTCTACTGATAAAACTGAATTGGTGGGCGCGCTGATGAAGGCACTTGGGCAACGTTATGTGCAATATATTAATAAAACCTATAAACGTAGCGGTACATTGTGGGAAGGGCGCTTTCGCTCTTGTCCGATTGAAGCTGAAGCTTATTTATTGGCTTGCCAGCGTTATATTGAGCTTAACCCTGTCCGTGCAAATATGGTGAATCACCCTGCGGAGTACAAATGGAGTAGCTATGCAGCCAATGCGCAAGGTGAAGCAAGCGCAATAATTAAGCCACATTTACTTTATAATGCACTAGGAGACGATGCTGCAAAGCGGCAAGCAGCGTATCGTGAATTATTTAGGTACGAGCTGGATATTGGGCTGGTGGATGATATACGTAAGGCAACCAATAGTAATTATGCGCTGGGTAGTGAGTTGTTTACTAAGCAAATAGAGCAAGCTTTAGGCAGGCGCGTCACGCAAGGTAAATCGGGCAGGCCTAAACATATTAATAACGAGATAGCGAGCAATCAACTTTGGTAGAAAAACCGTGGTCTGTCCCCTATAAAAGCACTTGCCCTGCATGTGGCTTGCTGTGCGATGACATTGCCCTAGAAAACAATAAAGTAGTCAACACAAATTGTAGCAAGGCAATTACGTTCTTTTCGCAGCCTTTAAACGATAGTGCACCTCTAATAAATAACAAGCCAGTCACATTGCAACAAGCCATTACCCACACCGCAACATTAATCAAAGCCAGCCAACAGCCTTTATTTGCGGGCTTAAGCACCGATGTGCAAGGTTTTCGCGCTGTATTTAATTTGGCCAAAAAAACTCACGCCAATATTAGCCACATAAACGCGCCTAGCATGACACGTAATATGAAGGTTTTGCAAAGTACCGGCTGGCAGACGACAACGCTGACCGAAGTGAAAAACCGCGCTGATGTGATAGTGTGTTTTGGTGATATTAATACGCACAACCCGCGATTTTTTGAGCGTTTTATTGATTGTGATGGCATGTTTGTAACGGCCAAAAATCGCCAAATAATTATGTTTAATGATGTTGAAAATAATGGTGTCATTAAAAGCGATGCCCTGTACCAGTGCTTGGCATCACCGCAGAATATACCAGCTAAAGCTGGTTATTCATGCGCGAAACCCGCATGGGTATTGCCTTGCAGGGCAACTGATTTTCCCTCGGTAACAATTGCTTTGCGCGCATTGGTTGCAGGCAAGCGCCTTAAAGCCACAGAAATTGCAGGCGTAAAGGTAAGTGACTTACAAAAGCTTGCTGATAAACTAAAGGCTGCAAAATATGCAGTGCTGACTTGGGCGGCAAAAGATCTGGATTTTAATCATGCCGAATTAACTATTCAAAACATCACCGAAACTGTGGCTATTTTAAACAAAACAACGCGTGCGGCTGGTTTGCCACTGGGCGGAAGCGACGGCGACGCGACAGCCAATAATGCAAGCACTTGGCTGAGTGGCTTGACTTTAAACGATGAGCACGCGGAACATGATGTAATGCTGTGGGTAAATAATTTTAGCCCAGAAAAAGTGCCGCCACAAACAAACAAGCCATTGATTATCATTGGCAACTCTAATATTAAATGCCAAGCGGATGTATTTATCCCTGTTGCAACACCTGGCTTAGATTGCAGCGGCACCCTATTTAGAGTGGACTCATCTGTGGTTTTGCCGCTGAAAAAATTGCGTGAGAGTAACTTGCCGACTTTGAGCGAAGTTGTGAATGAAATCGAGAAACTATTGTGAAAAAAACTGATTCTTCAAGTTTCATTCAAAATCTCGAAAGCTTGTTTTTGCGAGATGCAGTGCTAGGCGCACGGAACACAGAAACCGAGATAGTATGGGTTATACAGCGAGGTTGCGAGTACCGCGCAACGACGCAATGCGCTTGCAAAAGCAAGAAGGCGAGACTTTTGTGATTACGCTACTCAAAAACGGTAGTGTGTACGACCCCGCACACAATAAAAATGGGGTGGTTGAAGATATTTACATCCGCAATGGTCACATCGTCAACAAGCCAAAC
>JANNWI010000345.1:0-4117 GCA_031414715.1 Methylophilaceae bacterium
GAATTTTAACGCTGGATTTATTGTTGGCAATTGTTCAATTTGTGGTTTTGCAAATAAATAGCCTTGAAAGTAGGTAACTCCCAGTAACTGCAATGCTTTAAATTCTGCCAGCGTTTCAATACCTTCGGCAATCACTAAAATATTTAGCAGGCGACAGGTTGTCATAGCACCTTCAACCACTGCAGCGCGCGTAGCGTCTGTATCTATATTGCGAATCAATTCCATATCCAGCTTAATGATATTGGGTTTAAAATTAACCAATAAATTTAAACCAGAATAACCTGCACCAAAGTCATCGATAGCCACATGGAAATGCTGGTTTTTGTATTCCTCAACAATATTTTTTAAATGATTGTAGCTAGATACTCTTTCAGTTTCTGATAACTCAAAAATAATTTGGTCAGTTGGAAATTGACATCTTTTAGCTGCAGCTAATGTAAGCCTAATGCAGCTAGCAGGTTGATAAACCGCATTGGGCATAAAGTTAATCGATAGTTTAGTATTAATGCCTAGGCTGGATGCCGTTTCAATCGCCATCACACGACAAGTTTGATCGAATCTATACAATTGTTCTGGTGTTAGTTTAGAAATAACGTCGTATGCAGACTCACCGTTGAGACCACGTACTAGCGCCTCGTAGGCATAAATCTCACCAGTATCACCATGCACTATTGGCTGAAAAGCCATTTGGATTTTAAAATCAATTGGTTTGTTATCACGACAGTTGGCACAGCCAAGCGCTTCTTTATCGTTTTTGAAAAAATTTTCTAAGTACATATTGTTATATCCCCGTCAAACCATATGTCTATTTTTTCATAATAGTAATCATATTTAGCACCAACAACAACATACATCTACAGGCTACAGTATAAATGTTCAATAAAAAAACCCGAGCAAGCTCGGGTTTTTAACAAACTTAAAAAGTTACTCTAGATTCGCATGAATCGCGCGCATACCTTCTTCAGTCAAGCCTTTAGCAAAAATATTGTCTGCAATAATTGCCTCTAAATAAATCAAGTTTGAAAGCTCAAATTGCGCACCCATTGGCATGCCATGTGTCAGTGGAAAGCTAGCGTCATTACCAATTTGAATGGTTAAATCGGCTACATCGGCCATGGCTGATGATTTTTTCATAGAAACAACTACTAATTTTGCGCCTACTGATTTGGCTTTTTTAACGAATGGCAACAAAGTTTCTGTTCCGCCAGAACCTGAAACCAGCAGCAATAAATCACCTGCCTTAATGGCAGGCGTCACTATTTCACCAATCATGCTAACGTTGTAGCCAGAATGCACTAAACGCATGGCAAAGAAGCGTGACGCTAGCAATGAACGGCCTGCACCGCCAATAAATATGCGGCCTGCAGCGTCAATCAGTTGCATGAGTTTTGCCGCATTGCTTTTATCTGTTTCAGATAATATTGTGGTGATACGACTAAGAATAAGTTGTTGAGAATCCATGTTGGTTTTCCTTTTATACTTTTAATTGATGCAAAATAATAAAAAATCCCGACACATCACTGAGTCGGGATTTTTACTCACTAATCAATAATTACTTATTGATACAGGGGGTTAATTTAAAAAGCTTGTATTAACCGTGAGCAATTTTTGTGATTTCTGCAGCAGAAGCAGCAGGATCAGCAGCGCCGTAGATAGCAGCACCAGCAACGATGATAGTCGCGCCAGCGTCACGTACTTGAGCAGCTGTAGCCGCTTTAACGCCACCAGCAACTGAGATTTCTAAACCTAAGTTTAAACCAGCAACCATAGCTAAGTCAGCAAATGGTGTTTGGCCTGCAGCTTGTTGATCTAAACCAGTGTGTACGCCAATGATGTGCGCGCCTAATTTAGCCACTTCACGTGTACGTGCTTCTTTATCAGCTACGTTGATTAAGTCAACTTGTGCTTTTTTGCCGTATTTATTAGCAACATCAATGATGCCTTTGATTGTACCGATATCAGCACAGCCCAAAACTGTACAGATATCTGCACCAGCTTTGTAAAAAGGCTCAGCTTCGTAGAAGCCAGCATCCATTGTTTTCAAATCAACTAAAATTTTGTTGTTTGGAAATTTTGCACGTAAAGCTTCAAGCATTTTAATGCCGTTGTGTTTAATGCATGGTGTGCCGATTTCTAAGATGTCTACGTGTGGAGCAACTGCAGTTGCTAACGCTACTGTTGCGTCAAAATCTAATGAATCTAATGCCATTTGGGTTTGTGCCATGGTGTACTTCTCCGATTAAAAATTTTTATTAAGATAAATATTTAAAATCTAAAATATTCATTAAAAATACTGTTATTTTAGATTAAATAACTGATGTAATTAATTGATTAACTACATTTTTTTACTACCAACCTACAAGTAAATCTTTTTTTGCTAACAGCGCCAAAAGCTAAGTTGCTATTGTCGTTTAGCTTAATTATAGCTAAGCCCAATATATTAAGTGCCAAGCGCAACCTTGTCAATGTTAAACCGTAATTATTACACTTTCATTACTTTTTCTAACCCCAGGGTTACGGTTTAACATACGTTCAAACGATGTTCTGCTAGCTTTGTACGCTAAAATATAGATTATGCATAACTTAAAGTTTTGCAGCTAATGCTACTTCCAATTTAATTTGGTCTGCCACGAAGCCACGAATGCCTTCTGACAATTTTTCAATCGCCATGGCATCTTGGTTTAACTCAAAACGGAACTCTGCTTCTGTCATTTTGGCTGGTGGCGTTGCTGTTTTGCCGCCATCAGTTAATACGCGCGTCAAGGTACCTTCTGTTGCCGCTAAATCTTGCAACAAGTTTGGCGACACAGTTAAACGATCGCAACCTGCCAAGGCAATCAGTTCGCCAACATTACGGAAGCTAGCGCCCATTACCACTGTTTTGTAACCATTTGCCTTGTAATAAGCATAAATAGCACGTACAGAAACCACACCTGGATCGGTTTCCTGTGTATATGTTTCGCCAGTTTTAGCTTTGTACCAATCTAAAATACGACCCACGAATGGTGAAATCAAGAATACGCCAGCTTCAGCACAGGCGCGTGCTTGGCCAAAGCCAAATAGCAATGTTAAGTTACATTGGATACCTTCTTTTTCAAGAATCTCGCCCGCTTTAATGCCTTCCCAAGTTGAAGCTAATTTAATCAATACGCGGTCTTTGCTAATGCCAGAGTCTGCGTAAAGTTGAATTAATTTACGGCCTTTGGCTACCATTGCGTCTAAGTTAAATGACAAACGTGCATCCACTTCTGTAGAAATACGGCCTGGCACCACTTTAGTAATTTCTGCACCAATTAATACGGCTAACTTATCAGCTGCGTTATCAATTTGTGCTTCTTTGCTACCGCCTTGTGCTTTTGCGTAAGCAATAGCTGTTTCAATTAACGGCGCATATTGTGGCAGCGTGCTGGCTTTTAAAACTAATGATGGGTTTGTGGTTGCATCCACCGGTTTAACGCTTTTAATCGCTTCTACGTCGCCAGTATCGGCCACGATTGTAGTCATGCTTTTAAGTTGGTCTAATAAATTTGCCATGATTTTCCCCTAGGGGTTTCCCCCAAAAATAAATGCTAAAAATAAACGCTAAGAAATAAACAACAGTCTTACATAAAATCCAACCCAAGATTATATCTTAAAAAGGCGAGTTTAAAATAAAGGGCTAAATAATTGCGTGCAAAAACAAACTCGCCACTGTTAAATCAGCGCTGGTGCCTGGGTTTATTCCACGTTTTTTAAGCGCGGCGTCAAACATCATCAGTGCAGATTGGTAGTTTTTTGGATTGAAATTTTTTGAAAATTCTGCCGCATGCTCTATGGCCTCGTTTTGCACCAACTTGGCAATGGTCTCACCCTGTTTGCGCACAATATGGCTATCTAAAAAGCTGCTCATAAAATGCAAATGCAGCGCGGTCACTGCCCATGCTGGACGCTGCCATTGATGTAGCATTTTTTGGTAGTAGGCCACGCCGTCAAACACATCGACAAAATGATTGCTATATTGGCGGGCGATGCTGTCTTGATTTGCGGCCTGCAGCATGGCTTTCTGCAAACTACAATCGGCGGGCATGCGCACATCGTGCGCATCTGCAACACCTAGACCTGCAGGATTCGCTAAGCG
>JANNWI010000346.1:0-5014 GCA_031414715.1 Methylophilaceae bacterium
TCACAACCTTTTAAAACCTCAATGGATTCCCGCTTTCGCGAGAATGACGGAAGTGGAAGTTTTTGGTATTAGCAAATGATTACGCTACTTAAAAACGGTAAATTATACGACCCCGCGCACAATAAAAATGGCGTGGTGGAAGATATTTACATCCGTGACGGACGCATCATCGCCAAACCAAATACCGCCGAAAAAATTAATCAAACGGTTGATTTAACAGGAAAAATTGTGATGGCTGGCGCGATTGATATGCACAGCCATATTGGTGGTGGCAAGGTAAATATTGCACGTATGATGCTGCCAGAATTTCGCGAAACTTTACAATATAGCGAGCCTGAAGCGCATATTTGTACGCCAGATTGTAGCCACAACTCCACGCCAACCAGCACAGAAACAGGGTTTCGTTACATTGAAATGGGCTACACCGCTGCGTTTGAACCTGCCATTTTGCCGATTAACGCCCGCCAAGCGCACCTAGAAATGGCCGATACGCCAATGATAGATAAAGGCGGCTACGCCATGCTGGGTAATGATGATTACTTTTTGCGACTTTTAGCTGCAAAAGCTGACCAAAAGGTAATCAATAACTACGTGGCTTGGACGCTACACGCGACGCAAGCTATCGGCATTAAAGTAGTGAACCCAGGAGGAATTTCTGCGTTTAAGTTTAACCAACGCCGCTTAAATTTAGATGAAAATAATGTGCATTACCAAGTCACTCCGCGCGATATTTTAAAAAGCCTCAGCACAGCTGTAAACCAATTGGGTATAGCCAAACCGCTGCATGTGCATTGCAATAACTTGGGAGCGGCGGGCAATTTTCAAACCACGCTAGACACCATGGGCGCATCGGATGGCGTGCCGATGCACCTCACGCATATTCAGTTTCACAGCTACGGCACAGAGGGAGATAAAAAGTTTTCATCTGCCGCCGCGCAAATTGCAGAAGCACTAAATAAAAACAAGCATATTACCGCCGATGTTGGACAAATTTTATTTGGTCAAACCGTTACCGCTTCGGGCGACAGCATGATGCAGCAGTTAAATGCCAAACATGCGAATCCCAAAAAATCGGTCATCATGGATATTGAATGCGACGCGGGTTGCGGCGTGGTGCCTTTTAAATATCGTGACCAAAATTATGTAAATGCATTACAGTGGGCGATTGGCTTAGAGCTTTTTTTAAGTGTAACCGACCCATGGCGCATCTTTTTAACCACAGATCACCCCAACGGCGCACCGTTTACCAGCTACCCACATTTAATTCGTTTATTAATGGATAAAAATTTTAGAAACGAAGCCTTTGCAAAATTAAACTTAGATGCGCAAGCCATGAGCAATTTACCTAGCTTAACGCGCGAATATTCACTCTATGAAATCGCTATTATGACGCGCGCAGGCGCTGCCAAACTGATTGGCCTAAATAATTGCGGGCATTTGGCCGTTGGTGCGCAGGCGGATATTACTGTTTATACCGAACAAGCCAATAAAGAAGAGATGTTTGGCAAGCCAGATTACGTGTTTAAAAATGGTGAACTGGTGGTAAAAAAC
This sequence comes from Methylophilaceae bacterium, assembly GCA_031414715.1. Classification (GTDB taxonomy): domain Bacteria; phylum Pseudomonadota; class Gammaproteobacteria; order Burkholderiales; family Methylophilaceae; genus Methylotenera_A. Next base: position 1,552 of record JANNWI010000346.1, read on the forward strand.
GGCGTAGTTACTAAAGTGGTTTGGGGTGCAACACACGTTACTAAGCCTGCGTTTGATGTTGGTGTTGAAACTGATTTAAAAAAATATTTCGATAAATATCATACGGTTCAATTAGAAAATTTCAAAATCAGCAATGATGAAATGCATGACAACGGCCGCGGTAAAATAGTAACGAATAAAATAAAATCTTAAATTAGGAGAATAAATTGAGCATTTATTACGGCAAGCAACAACGCGCTTTGCAGGCGCAATTTGGTACAACCAAAATGGCCGACCGCATTGAACAATTAGCTAGCCATATTGAGTTTAACGACGATGCCAAAGGCTTTATTGAGCATTCAGAAATGTTCTTTTTAACCACCATTAACGATAAAGGCCAACCCACTGTTTCTTACAAAGGTGGCGATGTTGGGTTTGTAAAAGTGCTGGATGCGAATACGTTAATATTCCCCAGTTACGATGGTAACGGCATGTTTTTAAGCATTGGTAATATTGTTGGCAACGCAAACATTGGCATGCTATTCATCTCATTCGAGCGCCCGCATCGCATTCGTGTGCAAGGTACAGCCAGTATTTCGCAAGACGAATCTTTGTTAAAACATTATAAAGAAGCAGACTTTGTGGTGACGGTGAAATTAGAAGAGTTATGGCAAAACTGCCCGAGATATATTCCAAAATACGAAAAAGTGCGAAATTCTAGATATGTGCCGCGCGCCGATTGCGACACACCGCTGGCCGAGTGGAAGCGGGTGGATTTGTTGCAAGATGTGTTGCCGCCAGCTGATTTAGCCAAAGCGCAAACCAAAGGTACTATCGATATTATGGAATGGGTGGGCAAAATTCAAGCAGGTGCGGATGACGCATAAGACTTATATTTTAAAATCATGTTGATTAACGGCATACAAATTGACGACACCTTCGCTGAAGCATTCAATATGCGGGCGACGCGCGTTATTATCACCGCGCTCAACTTAAAATGGGCTTACCATGCGGCAAATGCCATGACTGGCTTTGCCACCAGCGTCATTGGTTGCGGTGTTGAGGCGGGTATTGAGCGTGAGTTAATGGCAGATGAAACGCCAGATGGCAGGCCAGGTATTGCTGTTTTGCTATTCGCCATGGGCAGCAAAGTACTCATGCAACAGCTTGAAACGCGCATGGGTCAATGCATACTCACCTGCCCTACCGCAGCTGCGTTTGCGGGCATTGATTCTGAAGATCAGATTAATTTAGGCAAGCATTTACGCTACTTTGGCGACGGCTACCAAACCTCTAAGCTAATCCCTAATTCAAACGGCAAGAGAATACGCTACTGGCGCATACCAGTGATGGATGGTGAATTTTTAGTGCAAGAAACCACTGGCATGGTGCGCGCGATTGGCGGCGGTAATTTTTTGATATTGGCGACCAGCCAACAAGCCGCTCTATTTGCAGCTGAAACCGCCGTTGAAGCCATGAAACAAGTGCCAAATGTAATTATGCCTTTTCCGGGTGGCGTGGTACGCAGCGGCTCAAAAGTCGGTAGTAAATACCCAAGCATGTTCGCCAGCACCAATGATGCCTTTTGCCCGACATTAAAAGGTTTGGTGCAAACTGAATTAAGCGACGATATTGAAAGTGTCATGGAAATTGTGATTGATGGCTTAAATTTTGACGACATCGCCAAAGCCATGAAAGTGGGCATGGAAGCGATTTGCGCACTGGGAGAAAAAAGTGGCGTGAAACGTATTTCGGCAGGCAATTATGGCGGCAAACTGGGGCCACATCATTTTAAATTGCATGAGATTCTAAAATGAGTGCGCTCACTTTTACACTTAAGTCAAAACCCGCATTTAAGCTGAATTGTAGCCGATTAACCCTTAATGGATTGACTGGCTTAAGTATTGCACAAATCAACAAATTACCCTTTGCCAGCAGCAAAAATTCACCCAAAGTGGCTGATTTTTTTGAAGTTTCTGGAGATGATACGCAAAATATTATCTTTAAAAATAGTAATAATCAGCTTGATTTTATTGGTTATAAAATGGTTAGCGGACACATCACAATTGAAGGCGGTTGCGGTGATTTTTTAGGCGCAAACATGCAAGGTGGTAGCATTGTTTGCACTAGCAATGCAGGCGACAGAGTTGGTGACCTAATGCGCCGCGGCCTAATTTTGATTGATGATAATGCAGGTGATTATTGCGGTAGCCGCATGCTAGCAGGCACCATTGGCGTGCATGGCAAAGTTGGAAAATATGCAGGTTTTGGCATGAAGCGCGGTACGATTTTATTAACTAATTCACCCATTTTACATGCAACCATGCAAGATTGTGGCACACATAATTTGCCTTTTTTAAAGTTGCTTTTTAACGCAATTAAACCATTAAAATCAAAAATTTCGACGCTAGACAGCACGCGCGTTCAGCGTTATGGTGGTGATATTGCCTGCAACGGCAATGGCGAGATATTAATTTTCAAATGTTAATATACTTAAAATAGGAGATTGGCATGGCAAATTTACTGACAAAATTAAAGGGCGACCACGCAGCATTACCTGCAGCCTTTTCAAACAAAGCCGTATTGTTGGCATGGCTAGGTGCTTTTATTGCCATTGCAGCTGTGGCGTTACTGAGTAACCAACTGTCTTATTTATTAATATTAGGCTCGTTTGGCGCCAGTTGCGTCGTTTTATTTGCTTACCCAGATGTGCCGTTTTCACAACCTAGAAACGTGATTCTTGGACACTTTTTAAGCGCATTGGTAGGCTTAATTTTTGTCAGTTTTCTTGGTGTGGCGTGGTGGGTGCTTGCGGCGGCTGTGGCCAGCGCAGTAGCCGTAATGATGTTGACACGTACAGTGCACCCGCCTGCCGGCTCTAACCCTGTCATTATTTGGCTGATGGCTGCCTCGCACGCCGATTTAACTTGGCAGTTTTTATTTTTCCCTACCCTCTTTGGCGCTATTGTCATCACCTTGGTTTCGTTGATTTACAACAACTTAACGCGCGAAGGCAATTATCCTAAGTATTGGTTTTGATAGTAAGCACTGGTTTTAATGCATTAAGTAATAAAATATGACACATGTTAAAATAGTATTTTACGCTGAAGATTTATTGCAACAATGTCATTACCAACACACAAATATTTAACCGCTGCTTTATATAAATTTGTCTCCCTGCCCAATTACGCCGCCCTGCAAGCCAATATCCATGCGGCTTGCGAGGCACATCAAATAAAGGGTACTATTTTATTAGCCAATGAAGGCATTAACGGCACCATTGCGGGATTGCCAGAAAATATATACAAAGTACTTAACTATTTAAAAACAGACGCTGTGTTTGAAGGCAAATTTGCAACCTTAGAACACAAAGAATCCTACGCTGACGAGCATCCGTTTTACCGCTTAAAGATAAAGCTTAAAAAGGAAATTGTCACCATGGGTGTGCCCAGCGTTAACCCAAATAACACGGTTGGCACTTATG
>JANNWI010000347.1:0-4713 GCA_031414715.1 Methylophilaceae bacterium
TATCTAATTAAAATATTCAGCTGTCATTATAAGGTGTATATTTTTATTCATACGCTAGTAGGAGAAAAATCATGAAAACATTACAACAAGTGTTGAATGAAAAAAAGCATCAAGAACTGATTTCTATCGCGCCAAACCGCCCTGTGTTTGATGCGCTGGTGATTTTAGCTGAATACAAAATTGGCGCGCTAGCAGTGATGGATGGTGATAAATTGGTGGGCATTTTCTCTGAGCGTGACTATGCACGCGAAATTGTGCTGCAAGGACGCTCGTCTAAAACCACGCACATATGCGAAGTGATGACTGCCAACGTAATTACTGGGAAACCGCACGATTTGGTAGATAGCGCCATGCGCCTAATGAGTGAAAAAAAGTTTCGGCACTTGCCAGTGGTAGAAGGAGAAAGGGTGCTGGGTATGCTGTCGATAGGAGATTTAGTCAAAGAAACTATTGACGACCAGCAGCGCGCGATTCAGGCTTTAGAAAGCTACATTAAAGGCTGAGCCAATCTGTAGGAGCGAAATTTATTGCGCGAATGCAATATAACGTAGCCGCACAAATTTTTCGCGATTTAAATATCGCTCTTACACGCCAACTTACAGTTTATGCGCCTATTATTTTCACTAGCACGCGCTTGTTGCGTCTGCCGTCAAATTCACCATAAAAAATCTGTTCCCACGGGCCAAAATCTAAACGGCCTTCACTAATCGCCACCACCACCTCGCGCCCCATTATTTGGCGTTTAATATGCGCATCGGCGTTATCTTCACCAGTATCGTTATGCCGATAACCGCTCACAGGCTCATGCGGCGCCAGTTTTTCTAGCCATGCTTTGTAATCGTGATGCAAACCACGTTCGTCATCGTTAATAAACACGCTGGCAGAAATATGCATGGCATTAATCAAGCACAAGCCTTCTTTTACGCCACTTTCACGCACACATTCCGCCACATCATGCGTGATATTTTTAAAATCCATACGAGCAGGAATGTTAAACCACAGTTCTTTGCGGAAGCTTTTCATTTTTATCTCTCTAAAGTTAAATCAATGTCTGTTAGATTATTTTAGCACTAGACCACAGGCTTAAACAGCACAAAAGTACCAATAAAAAAGGCCTCCAAATGGAGGCCTTAAACTTGCAATATTTTTAGCTTTTCACTTCAATTTCGTGGCTAAAGCTTTTGCCTTCGTTATCGGTGGCTAGCACTTCTAATTTACCTGGCTCTGTTGGCACAAAGTTAAATTTAAAATATGGGTCTTCTGCAGTACCCACGCCCACATCCACCGTCATCACAGGCTTACCGTTAAATTTAAACTCGGTTTTATTAATATAAAACGCAGGGATAAAGCCTTGCGATACCAACTCGCGCTGTAAGCCAGTGCGCATGGGGTGCTTAATATTAAAGGTGGTTGCAGTGATACCACCAGCTTTTGCTGATTCATCCACCTTTAGTTTAATTTTACCTGCCGAGGCGCGCATCGCAGCTTCGTCGCCATCTACCGTGCCGCCGCAACCGCCTGCCGCGCGAATCTCGCGTGAGGCTAAATAAAGCTTACCGCTGGCATCCTCGCCCACCAAGCGCACAAAAGCATCGGTTTCAAAGCGAATGCGCGTTGCTAAATTAAAATCACCCAGTGCATCGGTTAAATGGTAAGTCGCTGTGAGTGGAATAGGATTCGCATCCACAAATGAATACAGTTTTACAATCTTAACGCCGTTGGCGGCTTTTTGATCAATAGTGTAAGTGACAGGCACTTGCGCGCCACTTTCGGCACGACGCGGTGCCTCAATTTTCATAAAGGTGACTTCTGTCATTGGGCGTTTTTCAAAAAACGCTTCTTTCATCACAGGCCACAATTTAGGGTCAGATTCCGCAAAAGCAGGCAGGCTAGAAGCCAATAGAATAGCGCCTGCTAGAGCATGCTTCAATAACATATTTGTGTGTAACTTGTTCATTTTACTATCTCCGTAATTGCAATTAGCTAGCAATAGTATTTGCCAATTATCTTGGCATTAACTATAACGCATATCATAGAATATGGATTACATAACACAATGTAAGTTTATTTAAACCGCTTGTATGTGACCAGTGTCACACACAAGACTTTATTGCGATTCAAAGGTTTATTTTGGCTCGCAATGACGATAGTCTAAATTGGTGTTGGGTCGCCCGATGGTCGCATCTCGTAATCGGGGTTCCAAAATTCCTCAAAATTCAGTTCCACACCATTGCCCGCCGGATCTTTTAAATTAATCTGTCGTACGCTGTTTGCAAGCACTCGCGTCGTAAAATCCACATGATGTTTGCTTAGATGCGTTTCCATCGCAGGCATATCGGTGCAGGTAAAAGACACATGATCGTAGGTGCCATGCACATTGAGTTGTGGCGGGGTGGCAGTTTTATACTCTGCCAAATGCACCACATCGTTAGTACCAATATACAACCAATAACCATAAGTGGTGCTGGCAACGCGCTTACCGACGGTAAGCCCCAAAATATCGCAATAAAAATCGCGAAGTTTAAGCATGGTTTCGCGGTCAGTACGAAAATTAACGTGGTTGATTTCGGTAAGTGGCATCTTCGTCAATTAGGCCACAGGATTTGGCGTACGAACCCGAATATGCAGTTCACGCAGTTGTTTTTCGTCGACTTCATTTGGTGCATTGGTCATTAAACACTGTGCACGTTGCGTTTTTGGGAAGGCAATCACATCTCGGATAGACTCTGCACCCGCCATCAATGTTACCAAACGATCTAAACCGAACGCTAAGCCACCATGCGGAGGTGCGCCATATTGCAAGGCATCTAGCAGGAAGCCGAATTTTTCTTGTGCTTCTTCTTTGCTAATTTTTAGTGCATCGAATACTTTGGATTGCACGTCTTGTTTGTGAATACGCACTGACCCGCCGCCGACTTCCCAACCGTTCAACACCATGTCGTATGCTTTGGACAAACAGGCACCTGGGTTAGAAACCAACATCTCTTCGTGGCCATCTTTTGGCGCGGTAAACGGGTGATGCAAAGCTGCCCAGCGATCGTTTTCTTCATCGTGTTCAAACATGGGGAAATCCACCACCCACAGTGGCGCCCAAGCGCGTCCATCGACATGGCCTTTATCGTGGCCAACTTTTAGGCGCAAAGCGCCTAGCGCTTCGTTTACTACTTTGGTTTTATCGGCACCAAAGAAGACGATGTCACCGTTTTGTGCGCCAGTGCGGTCGATAATCGCTTGCAGCGCAGTCACATGAATGTTTTTCACAATCGGGCTTTGCAGGCCTTCTTCATTCAGTTTGGTGATGTCGTTAATTTTGATATAAGCAAGACCTTTAGCGCCGTAAATTTTTACAAATTCGGTGTAAGCGTCAATCTCACTACGGGCAATGGCAGCGCCGTTAGGCACACGCAGCGCGGCTACGCGGCCACCATCCATATTGGCTGCGCCACTAAACACTTTAAAATCCACATCTTTCATCACATCGCTTAGCTCGGTGATTTCTAGCGTCACGCGCATATCGGGCTTGTCAGAGCCATACTTGTTCATGGCATCATGAAAGCTCATGCGTGGAAAAGCCGCAGGTAAATCAACGTTTTGAACTGATTTGAGCATTTGGCGAATCATTTCTTCGACAATGTCCATAATCTCGTTTTCACCCATGAACGATGTTTCAATATCCACTTGGGTGAATTCTGGTTGGCGGTCTGCTCGCAAATCCTCATCGCGGAAGCATTTAGTGATTTGGAAATAACGGTCAAAACCAGAAACCATCAACAATTGTTTAAACAACTGCGGCGATTGCGGCAAAGCGAAAAATTGACCCGCATGCACGCGGCTTGGCACTAGGTAATCGCGCGCACCTTCAGGCGTTGAACGCGTTAACATAGGCGTTTCGACTTCGATAAAACCATTTACGTCTAAGTAATCACGCAAAGTTTTGGCTACGCGATAGCGCAACATCATATTTTTCTGCATGGCAGGACGACGTAAATCGATGTAGCGGTGTTCAAGCCTCACCGTTTCAGTCAATGTTTCATCATCCAACATAAATGGCGGCGTAAGCGACGCGTTTAAAACCTCGATTTCGGTCGCAATCATCTCCACTTCTCCAGTAGATAAATTGGCATTTATTGCGCCATCTGGGCGCGCACGTACAGTGCATGTGATTTTTAACACATATTCACTGCGTACAGATTCTGCCACTTTAAATGCTTCAACCGTATCAGGGTTCACCACAATCTGCGCCATACCTTCGCGGTCACGCAAATCGATAAAAATCACGCCACCGTGGTCACGACGGCGGTGTGCCCAGCCGCATAAACTAACGGTTTGGCCAATGTGGGCGCGGTTTAGATGGCCGCAGTAGTGTGTACGCATCATCATAAAGTCATCTATCGTTGTTGTGTTTGTTGAAAACGAAGTTGTTGTGTGTGGGTATCTTTTGGGGTGACGGTGCCCATGCTGATTATGTATTTCAAGGCCTCGTCTACACTCATATCTAGCTCAATCACATCTTCTTTTGGCATCATTAGAAAAAAGCCAGAAGTGGGGTTAGGTGTAGTTGGCACATATACGCTAATGTAATCACCAAACAGGTGGTTTTTTACATCACCACCCGGCACGCCAGTAATAAAGGCTATTGTCCAGCTACCATGCCGTGGATATTGCACCAGCACTGCCTTACGGAAAGCGTTGCCAGTGTTGGAAAATAGCGTA
>JANNWI010000348.1:0-3234 GCA_031414715.1 Methylophilaceae bacterium
CGCCAGCATTGGTTGCTGGCAATAGTGTGGTGCTAAAACCATCGGAAAAATCGCCACTCACGGCGCTTAAATTGGGCGATTTAGCCTTGCAAGCGGGCATCCCTGCGGGCGTGCTCAACGTACTGCCTGGTTTTGGTGCAGAAACTGGCTCGCCACTGGCTTTGCATATGGATGTTGATTGCATCGCGTTTACTGGCTCTACTGGTGTGGGTAAAAAAATTCAAATGATGGCAGGCCAGAGCAACTTAAAGCGTGCTTGGTGCGAGTTAGGCGGCAAATCGCCCAATATTGTATTTGCCGATTGCAAAGATTTAGATCGTGCTGCGCAATCTGCTGCTGGTTCTATTTTTTACAATCAGGGTGAGAGTTGCAATGCGCCATCACGGCTATTGGTTGAGCGTAGCATTAAAGAGGCATTTGTTAAAAAAGTATTGGCTGAGCTTAAAAACTATCAACCAGGTGATCCGCTAGACGAAAACACCACCATGGGCGCGCTGGTAGATTGTGGCCAAATGGAAAACGTATTGAAATATATCGAAAGTGGCAAGCTGGAAGGCGCGTCCCTATTGGCTGGTGGAGCACGTGTAAAAGCAGAAACGGGTGGATTTTACGTGAGCCCAACTGTTTTTGATGACGTTAAAAATAGCATGAAAATTGCCGCAGAAGAAATTTTTGGGCCAGTGCTTTCAATTATCACTTTTGATACAGTGGATGAAGCCGTTACTATTGCCAATGACACCGAATATGGATTGGCCGCAGCAGTGTGGACGCAAGATATTAGTAAAGCGCACACGGTTGCAAAACGTTTGCGCGCAGGCACAGTACATGTGAATAGTTACGATGAAGACGATATTACGGTGCCGTTTGGGGGCTATAAACAAAGTGGCAACGGGCGTGATAAGTCGCTGCATGCGCTAGAAAAATATACCGAATTAAAAACGACTTGGATTCGCTTAAATTGAGTAAGTATTGATTAAGTAAGGATATAGCATGAACAAAATGACAGAAAATTTAGTAAATAACCAAGAGTTGCATAACCGCCGTTTAGCCGCCACGCCACGCGGCATTGGCGTGATGGCCAATTTTTTTATCGATAAAGCATTAAATTCTGAAGTATGGGATATTGAAGGTCGTCGCTTTATTGATTTTGGCGGCGGTATTGCTGTGCTGAATACTGGCCATCGCCATCCAAAAATTATCGCTGCCATTCAAGATCAACTAGAGCGTTTTACCCACACTTGCTACCAAGTGCTGCCTTACGAAAGTTATGTGACACTGGCGGAAAGAATCAATAAATTGACGCCCGGCACGCACGCCAAAAAAACATGTTTTTTTAGTAGCGGTGCAGAAGGTGCAGAAAATGCTGTAAAAATTGCCCGCGCTAGCACAGGCCGGCCGGGCATTATTGCGTTCTCCGGTGGTTTTCATGGCCGCACCATGATGGCTTGCGCACTCACTGGAAAAGTGGTGCCATATAAAGTGGGCTTTGGGCCTTTTCCTGCGGATGTTTATCATATTCCGTTCCCAATGGCATTGCATGATGTCACCGTAGAAGATTCGATTAACGCGCTACACGCTTTATTTAAAGCCGATGTTGACCCAAAACGTATTGCTGCGATTATGATTGAACCAGTGCAAGGAGAGGGTGGTTTTTACGCTGCTCCGCCAGAGCTGATGCGTGCGCTACGCAAAGAATGTGACGAACATGGTATTTTATTGGTGTTTGATGAAGTGCAAACGGGCTTTGGTCGCACCGGTAAGTTGTTCGCAACTGAGCATTATGATGTGATACCTGACATGATAGTCATGGCAAAAAGCTTAGCGGGCGGTATGGTGCTTTCTGCCGTGTGTGGCAAAGCCGAAGCGATGGATGGCCCCGCGCCTGGTGGCTTGGGCGGCACTTATGCAGGCAATCCATTAGCCATCGCCGCCGCACATGCGGTGCTAGATGTGATGGAAGAAGAGCAATTAGTGGCGCGCGCTAATTACTTGGGCGAAAAGCTGACAGCACGTTTAAAAGTTGCGCAAAAAACTGTGCCTGCAATTAAAGAGATTCGTGGCTTAGGCTCAATGATTGCGGCTGAATTTTATGATCCAACAACCAATGAGCCATCGACAGACGCCATGAAGCGCGTACAAGCTGCGGCACTAGAAGAAGGCTTGATTTTATTGAGTTGTGGCGTGTATGTGAATGCGTTACGTTTTTTGTATCCGCTGACGATTCAAGACAGCGTATTTGATGAGGCGTTGGATATTTTAGACCGCGCGCTGGCCAAAGCCTAAGATATTTAATTATATCAATTGCATTTTTGCAAGTCTAAAACGGCATAGCCAGTACCCGCATGGATATTGGTCTGCAGAGCATTAATAATTAACTTTTTATGTAATATTTAGCTTTATTTCGTCTATAATTTATTAACTTAAAGGATTATAGATGTCTATTCAAATACTCAGCACGCAGCCATTTTTAGATCAAAAACCCGGCACATCTGGTCTGCGTAAAAAAGTCAAAGTTTTTCAAGCGCCACATTATTTAGAAAACTTTGTACAAAGTATTTTTGATTCAATAGAAATATTACCCAATGCCATTTTAACGCTGGGCGGTGATGGCCGTTTTTACAATAAAGTAGCAATTCAAACCATTATTAAAATGGCAGCGGCGAATGGCTTTCATAAAGTCATCGTTGGGCAGGGCGGTATTTTATCAACACCTGCTGCCTCACACATTATTCGCAAATATCAAACCTTGGGCGGTATTATTTTGTCGGCCAGCCACAATCCTGCTGGGCCAGATGAAGACTTTGGCATTAAGTACAACACGCCCAATGGCGGTCCCGCACCAGAGAAAATTACTGAGGCGATTTTTGCTAAAAGTAAAACCATTACCCAATATAAACTTGCAGATTTTGTAGATGTAGATATTGAGACTTTGGGCGAAACCAGTGTTGACAATTTTACCGTGCAGGTGATTAACCCAGTCACTGACTACGCCGATTTAATGGCACAATTATTTGATTTTGATGCGATTAAAGCTTTAATAAAATCAGGTTTTAATATTAAATTTGATGGCATGCACGCAGTCACAGGTCCTTACGCCAAAGAAATCTTGATGAATCGGTTAGGTGCGCCTGAAGATTGTTTAATGAATTGCGAAGTGAGTGAAACCTTTGGTGGCGGTCACCCTGACCCAAATCTGACTTATGCGCATGAGTTGGTGGATATTCTTTACAAATC
>JANNWI010000349.1:0-10097 GCA_031414715.1 Methylophilaceae bacterium
CCTACTCTATCCAACTGGGCTTCTTCCAAAAAGTCGAGCAACATTTGAAAATCGCCTTCCGTCTCACCAGGGAAGCCTGCAATAAAAGTACTACGCACGGTAATATCCGGGCAGATTTCGCGCCAGGCTTTGATGCGCGCCAAGTTATTCTCTGCATGGGCTGGGCGTTTCATGGCTTTTAAGATTCTAGGGCTGGCGTGTTGAAAAGGCACATCTAAATACGGCAAAATCAGGCCATCGGCCATTAGCGGAATTACTTCGTCCACATGCGGGTAGGGGTAAACGTAATGCAGGCGCGTCCATACACCAAGCTCGCTCAAGCTTTGACACAACTCAGTCATGCGCGTTTTAACTGGGCGACCGTTCCAAAAACCTGGGCGGTACTTCACATCTACACCATAAGCCGAGGTATCTTGCGAAATCACTAAAATCTCAGAAACGCCTGCATTCACCAAATTTTCAGCCTCGTTTAGCACTTCGCCAATTGGGCGGCTAACTAAATCGCCACGCATACTGGGGATAATGCAAAAGCTGCAACGATGATTACAGCCTTCTGAAATTTTAAGGTAAGCATAATGGCTAGGCGTTAAACGGATGCCTTGCGGCGGAACGAGGTCTATAAACGGTTCGTGCAATTTGGGTAAATTAGCATGCACATGCGTCATCACTTCCTCAAGCGCATGCGGGCCAGTAACGGCTAAAACGCTGGGGTGCGCGTTGATAACGATATCTTTTTTAGCCCCTAAGCAGCCTGTGACAATCACTTTGCCGTTTTTATGTAGCGCCTCACCAATCGCATCCAGCGATTCTTGCACGGCAGAATCGATAAAGCCGCAGGTGTTGACCACCACCAAATCAGAATCTTCATAGCTAGGCGAGATTTCGTAGCCCTCTGCTCTAAGTTGAGTCAGTATGCGCTCGGCATCGCTGCCTGCTTTAGGGCAGCCCAGCGACACAAAGCCGACTTTTGGTGGGTTACTAATGGTGTTAATAGTTTTCATGATATTTCTACTTTTATAATTCTATTTTACATAGCTAAATTACTGCTTAATACAAGAAGTAATCGACCAAGAATATTGAACCAACGCCGCATAAAATAAGGCTTAACTGGCTTAGGCTGGCGCGTAACTCAGTGCGCTTATGCAAGCTAGGGATTAAATCGGCCACCGAAACATATAATAAACTGGCTGCGGCCAAGCTTAAAATATACGGCACCCAAGTTTGCAAAGTTTGTAACGCAAAATACGCAGCTACGCCACCCACAAGCGTAGCAAAACTGGACACCAAATTAAATGAAAATGCTTGTTTTTTGCTGTAACCCGAATGCAGTAAAATTAAGAAATCACCCACTTCCTGCGGTATTTCGTGCGCAATAATGGCAATCGACGTCACGATACCAACTTTCACATCGACCATAAAGGCACTGGCAATTAAAATACCATCGACAAAATTATGAAAGGTGTCACCTATCATAATCATCATGCCACTACGTTCATGTGCGTGATCGTGAGAATGTGCACTTTTAACAGCACGAGCGTTTTGCATGCTGCCAGAAGCCGCCCTGTACTTGGTTTGCGGCTGCGATTGTACAAGCGCAGATGTTTCGATAACTATATTTTTAGCGGCATTATTATTGCGCGTATTGTCAGGGCAATCTTCTTCGGTATGCACTGCGTGCACTTCGCAATGATCGCCATGACAATGCCGCCAAATAACCAGTTTTTCTAACGCAAAAAATAGCAAAATGCCAAATAAAACTGTGCCTGTAATGGTCTGAATAGTTTGATTATTATGGCTGCCTGCTTTTATCGCCTCTGGCAAAATTTCTAAAAAAACCGCCCCCAGCATGGCGCCAATGGCAAAACTAATGAGCATTGGCACGGCCGATTTTTTGACGTTAAGCGCCACCATGGCTGCGCCAGCTACGCTGAGTAAGCCGCCAAGTAGGCTAGATAAAATAATCCAAGTGAGAATAGAAAAACTAGGGATTGTCATAAGATGTATACGTAATTAAGGTGCGTATTATAGCCTAAGCCAGCCAAATCAAGCTTGCCATGCGACCGGTCGCGCCATCACGTCGATAGCTGAAAAACTGCTCTTTTTGGGTAAATGTACAAAAATTTTCATCATGGCCACCGCCATAAATTTGCGTCACGCCTAGATTATTTAAGCGTTGCGTAGCTATTTTGTAAATGTCGCACAGCCATTTATCTGGTTTTTGGCTGTTGTCGTGCTTTTTAAAAGCAAGCGCTGCATTCGCATCTTTTGCAATAAATTGTTCGCGTACTTCGTTACCCACTTCAAATTCGCTTGGGCCAATCGCCGGGCCAAGCCAAGCCATTAAATCGGCAGGCTTTACCGATGACCTTGTATGCACTGCCCTGCAAGCCTTATCAATACTGGCTTCTAAAGCACCATCACATAGCCCGCGCCAGCCTGCATGCACTGCAATAACAGTTGTGCCAGCTCTATCGCACAGCAATACTGGCAGACAATCTGCTGTCATAATGACGCATACCACGTTTTTTTGGTTAGTAAAACTTGCATCAGCAACTGGTACATAATTGGTATTTGTTGCATCAACCGCTTCAATACCATGTACTTGGTTTAACCAAACTGGCTCGCTTGGCAGGTATTGGCTTAACAATTGGCGGTTTTGCGCAACGTGAATCGGATTATCATTTACATGGTCACCAAGGTTAAAACTATCAAATGGAGCAAGACTGTAACCCCCATCCCTATTGGTCTGCAGGGCATGTACATTTGCAGGCGCATGCCAATTTGGAATGATAAAATCGCTAGGGTTTAACAATTCATTCTTCATCTAAATCATCTTCAAAATCTTCACCATCGTCATCCCATTCGTCATCATCTTCACCCACGTACAGGCCATTTTCATCTACGCCAAAGTCAAAACCAGCACCCTCTTCTTGTGGCGGCGGGTCTTCATGGCGCATGGCTTCTAGCAAAGCGCGCATGTCATCAGCCAGATCAATTTGCCACTCCATAAACTGCTCTGTTTTAGGGTGAATCAGCCCTAATTTAATGGCGTGTAAAGCTTGGCGGCTAAAGTCAGTTATCGCGTCACGCAAGGTTTGTGTCATTTGTTTGTGCGGAATAATGTTGCCAATGCCATATACGCTATCGCCGACAATAGGCGCTTTTAAAAACTGCATATGTACGCGAATTTGATGGGTGCGACCAGTTTCTAGCTGGCAACGTACATAAGTATTGGTACCAAAACGCTCTAATACTTCGTAATGGGTTACAGCGGGCTTACCAGTGCGACTAATCGCCATTTTGGTACGTGCATGGCTGTGGCGGCCGATTGGCTGATTCACCGTGCCATGCCGCCACATAATACCCCACACGATGGCGCGATATTCGCGCTTCACCGTGCGCGCTTGAAGCTGGCGTACCAAGCTGGTTTGTGCCTCTAGCGTTTTAGCAACGACTAACAATCCAGAGGTGTCTTTATCTAGCCTGTGTACGATGCCTGCACGCGGCACATCTGCCAGCTGTGGCGCGTAATGCAGCAAGGCATTTAATAATGTTCCGCTCCAATTGCCTGCCGCTGGGTGCACTACCAAACCCGCGGGTTTGTTAATCACCAAAATCGTGTCGTCTTCATAAATAACATGCAGCGGAATATTTTCCGGCAAAAAGGCTTGTGCTTGCGGGTTAGCTTGTGGTGCAATATGCACCTGTTCGCCGCCCCACACCTTGGCTTTTGCAGTAGTTTGCTTATTATCTAAAGTGACCAAGCCCGCTTTAATCCACGCTTGCAGTCTGCTACGTGAATGCTCTGGCAACATGCTCTGCAAGGCAATATCTAAGCGCTGCCCGCCCATACTCATAGGAATGCTTACAACAATCATAGGCATAATTTTTGCAGGATTTTCAGTAATGCTTTGAGTTTGTTTTTGGGGCATCGGTTATAATAATCAAAATTAATCTTAGGTATTCATGTTGAAATTGCAAACAAAACGTATCACTGAGTACATTTTACAGCTTTTATGCATCAGTCTTTCAGCTTTATTTCTGAATGCTTGTGCCATTTTTGGCGACCCAACAGATTTAGATGACACTAAAGGCTGGCAAGCCGAGCGCATTTATCAGGCTGGCGAAGCGCACATGATCGATAAAGATTATGACAAAGCCATTGGTTACTTTCAAAAGCTAGAATCGCGTTTTCCACATGGCAAGTATGCAACCCAATCACAGTTAGAAATTGCCTATGCTTATTACAAAAAAAGCGATCCTATTTCTTGTGTGGCGGCAACTGATCGCTTTATTAAGCTGCATCCTAATCACCCTAATGTTGATTATGCCTATTATTTAAAAGGCTTAGCTACGTTTAACGAACGTGGCTTTATAGAAAAATATACCGCTCAAGAAATCAGTGATCGTGATCCAAAAACGCTTAAATTGTCATTCGCTGCCTTTAAAGAGGTGACTGACCGCTACCCAAAAAGCCGTTACTTTAAAGATGCCACGCAACGCATGGTGTATTTAGTCAATTCACTCTCGCAACACGAGCTGCATGTAGCGCGCTATTACATGAAGCGCCAAGCCTACTTAGCGGCTTTGAACCGTGCTAGATATGTGTTGGAATATTATCCTAACTCAGCCTCGGTAGAAGAAGCTTTGGTTATTAGCATTAGCGCTTACGATTACATGGATTTAGAAGACTTAAAAAATGATAATTTGCGTATATTAAAAACTAATTATCCGCAAAACCCGATGGTATTGGGTAAAGCCACAACAGACGAACGTGTAGGGTGGAAATTTTGGGAAAGCTTGTCCGAAAAATAATTTTTAATGAGTCTTAAAATAACAAATTTCTAGCAAGCATCTGGTGTGCAAATCGATTTATCTTGCACAATTGTTAAGTGGTGGGTAAATAGCGTTTGCACCATCTTACAAAAATGCCAAGTCCACAATAAATTCTTAGTTAGCGTTTTTTATTCTCGTCGTCTTTTTTGGCTTTTAGCTCTGCACGTTGCGCTGTTTTACGGCGACGCATACTGACAATACCTTCGCCCGCTTTGCGTTTGTTTTCTGGCTCGGCAAATGGGTTATCACCCTGCTTAAATTGTACGCGTAGCGGCGTACCTGTCAACTGGAATGTTTTGCGAAATACACCTTCTAAAAAGCGCTTGTAAGTATCTTTTATATCATCGACATGACTACCATGCACCACCACAATTGGCGGATTCATGCCGCCTTGGTGCGCGTATTTTAGTTTGGGACGCGTACCGCGGCTGAAAGGTGGCTGGTGTTGCGCAATGGCGTCAATTAACACACGAGTGAGCTGTGGCGTGGCCAATTTGGCCATGGCAGCTTTAAATGCACCATCTACCGACACAAATAACTCTGGCAAGCCTTTTTTGCGCAAAGCAGAAATATAATGGAATTTAGCAAAATCTAAAAATTTCAGTTTGCGGTCAATTTCATTTTTAATAAAATCGCGTTCATCTTCTGGCAGGCCATCCCATTTATTTACTGCCACCACTAACGCACGCCCAGCATCCAATATATAGGCGGCTACGTGGGCATCTTGCTCGGTAATACCCTCTTGTGCATCCACCACCAAAATTGCCACATTGGCGTCTTCAATGGCTTGCATGGTTTTTACTACAGAGAATTTTTCTATTGATTCAAACACGCGGCCACGCTTACGCACGCCTGCGGTGTCAATAATAATGTAATTTTTACCGTTTTTTTCCAAGTCAATTTCGATGGAATCGCGCGTAGTACCTGGCTCGTCAAACGCAATCACGCGCTCTTCACCTAACAAGGCATTAACAAGCGTAGATTTGCCAACATTCGGGCGGCCAACAATAGCGATTCTCGGCACTTTATTGTGCGGTGTTTTTTCATCAAAGTCTGGCTCAGGAAAATCCACTAATGCCAGCTCGATTAAATCTTTAACGCCTTCACCGTGTGCAGATGAAATAGATAATGGCTCGCCTAGGCCTAACTCATGAAAATCTGCCGCCACTACTGCACGATTCATACCTTCAGTTTTGTTTACAGCTAGCAACACTGGGCGCTGCGCGCGGCGTAGCTTGTCGGCAATAATAAATTCTTGCGGTGTCATACCAGCACGACCATCCACAATAAAAATCACCACATCAGCTTCATCTATCGCCAGCAAGGTTTGCTTGGCCATTTCTTTTAAAATGCCCGATTCTGCTGTGGGCTCAAACCCACCCGTATCAATGACTAAATATGGTTTGCTACTGCCAATGCCACGGCCATAATGACGATCGCGTGTTAGGCCTGGTAAGTCGGCCACTAAGGCATCGCGGCTTTTAGTAAGCCGATTAAAAAGAGTGGATTTTCCTACGTTGGGGCGGCCAACGAGTACGATGGTAGGTAACATGTGTTTAAATGCGCTTGTTTATTATAGCTTGTGTTTATTACTGCTCGGGGCTAGGTAATCTGATGCCAGGACCAGTATTGTTTTGATTGCTGCTATCTGGCAGTAAAATTGAATCATTTTTCTGGAATAAAATACTGCGTTCTTCTGCAGGCTCTTGTGGTAGTGATTCTATTGGCTCTGTATCAGGCAAAATTATTTTAGCAGGCGCTGGCTCAACTTTCTCGATGATTGTTTCATCTAGTTTGGGCGCATTTTTAGTATTAGACTCAGATTTCGATTTTGTTGGCACTGGTGAAGGCACATCACTATGATAAGGGGCGGATTGCTGTGTGCCTGATGGCTCACTACCTTTATTGTCGCTAGATGAATTGGACGGTTTCGTCGCATTTTCTGTCAGGCTAATTGCATACAGGCCACCTTCTCGAGTTTCAGCAATAATTTGATTTGACTTAGTGCCTGCAATTAATGACATAACTGCATTGCTGTCTAGCTGAATACGTGCCGCAAACTTACCTTCATCGCGTGTTAAAAAATGTACATAACCCTCTAAATCACCCACTGCAATCAGATTATCCATTGGCTGTGGTGCAGTTAAACGACGATTTGACAAGGCGCCTTGGCGCCAAAAGGTTTTACCTGTTTCGTAATCTAGCGAATACACAGCGCCAAGCGTGTGCGACACGAATATTTTATTATCTTGCACATTCAGCCCGCTGTAGCTTGAAATATCGCGGTTCCATAGCACTTTACCGCTTCTGCGATCTACCGCAGCAATCTTGCCTTGATATGCCACTGCATAGACTAATGGCCCATCAACAACTGGCAAACTGGTTATATCGGCGATCCGTTCAATCTCAGTAACGCCTCTAGGCTGCGCTACGGTAGCTTCCCAGATGAGTTTGCCGTTATCTGCACGAATCGCCACCATTTTGCCGCCAGCAAACCCTGCATACACTGCCCCACTATCGACCACTACGCCGACACTACTACGCAAGGTTAGCGCAGGATTTGTGCGCTCATAAACCCACTTGCGACTGCCATCTGTCGCATCTAAACCAAATATATGATTATCTCCTGCCCGTGCTATTACAACACCATCAAAGTAGCGCGGCACGCTTAATATTTCACTAGAAAGATGAGATTTCCATAACAACTTACCCGCAATATCATAAGCAAATATATTACCTTTGCTTGAACCCACTAATACAATGCCCGTGCCAATACCTACACCACCACTTATCGGCTCACCGACATTTATTTGCCATATCTGGCGACCATTGGCAGGGTCTAGCTTGCTAATTTCACCTTCGGCATTAGCGACGTATACCGCACTAGCATCGAGTGCTGGCGTATAGTCAAATTTATCAGTTTTACCCACGTTACTAGACCAGTCTATTTTTGCCACATGCGTTGGCTGAATGTCTTCTAATTCTGCAGGTGGATTAGGCGGTTCACGACCAAACACTTTATCAGCAAAATCTTGGCGCAGCTCTGTTAGCGTGCTGCAAGCAGTTACACTTGAAAATAAGGCAAGCAATAAAAATAATCGGATAAACAATGTGCGAGACATAGCATTAAGCAACAAAATGAGTTATGCGCCTAAAGATTCAAGTTTTTGCTGTGTGTACTGGTGCAATTTACCCTGCACTTCTAAGTTGTTAAGGGCATTTTCAAAGGCTTTTTTTGCCTCAGTATTTTTACCTTGTGCCAAATACACATCGCCTTGAAGGCTAAATTTTAAGCCTTCGTAACCCTTATCATTAATCGCTGCCAGCACTTTTTGTGCACCTTCATAATCTTTTTGCTCAAACAAAACACTGGCTAATTGCAAGCTAGCCATCGCCTTTACCGCACCTTCTTTAGCATTTTTCATAGCCCATTCTAATTGCGCTTTTGCACTTTTATCATCATTAGCTGCAAAGTTGGCTTTTGCTGCAAACATGGCTGCGCGACCTGCGTAAGGCGTGCCAGAAAAACTGTCCATCAATTTGGCAGATTGAGTTTTAATTTCAGCGGTTTTAGTTAAGTCTGTCAGCAACAGCGCCTGATAAAGTTCAGAGCCTTCTACAGCTTTTTTATTGTGAAAGTAACCGTATGCTTGCCAAGCCACATAAGCCAATAAAGCTGCTAAGACTAAGTTGACGGCCATTTTGCCATTCTTCTTCCACCAGGCTTTGAATTCGTCTAACTGCTCTTGCTCTTCTAAATCGTATGCCATTTTTACATCCTAATTTTTACTATTTATTGATACCAAAATCATTAATTAAAACTGCTGTCCTGCAGCCCAATACCCATAAGGCTTACAGAGCATTTAAAATCGCTCGAGCCAAAATTTATCAGTTATTAGGCTGCTTTGCGTCCAGGAATTGCACTTAGCAATTGCTGCGTATACGGTTGTTGTGGCGAGTTATAAACGTTTTCCACATTGCCCTGCTCAACTATTTTGCCTTTATGCATCACCACAATCTCATCTGCCACATGTCGCACAACGCGCAAATCGTGGCTAATAAAAATATAGCTTAAACCCATTTCTTTTTGTAACTCTTTTAGTAACAACAATATTTGTGCTTGCACCGATACATCCAATGCAGAAACCGGCTCATCGCACACCACGACTTTAGGGTTTAACACTAGCGCCCTTGCAATCCCAATTCGTTGTCGTTGCCCACCCGAAAACTGGTGTGGATATTTTTGCGCGTCATCTGCACTTAAACCTACCCGCATCAACATTTGTAACATGTTATCTTTTTGCTCGGCGGCCGTACCCAATCCGTGAATCAATAGGCCCTCACCTACAATTTCACCCACACGCATGCGCGGATTTAGCGATGCAAACGGATCTTGAAACACCATTTGCAAGTTTTTACGTATGCCTCTTAAGGCATTTTTATCTAGTTTGGCAAGGTTGACACCTTCAAAGATAACTTCGCCACTATCAAACGGGTGCAATTGTAACAGACAACGCGCTAACGTGGATTTTCCGCTGCCAGATTCACCCACCACCGCCAAAGTTGAGCCAGATTTTAGTGTAATGCTCACATCATCTAAGGCTTTTATTTGCGTGCTGCCAAAACCAAATTTACCGCTGCGTTGGCTGTAGCTTTTGACGAGATTGTTTGCCTGAAGAATCACGCCACTCATGCAGCAACCTTAACTTCTGCTTGTTTTAACCATGCATAATCAATCGGCTTCAGTTGCTTTTTGCCTTCAGCATCTGGTACGCAGTCTAATAGTGCTTTGGTGTAAGGGTGTTGTGGATGTTCTAATACTTGTTTTTTAGTACCTGTTTCTACAATCTCACCGCGAAACATTACAATGACATCATCGGCAATATCTGCCACTACGCCAAAATCGTGGGTAATAAACAACATCGCCATATTCATGCGCGTTTTCAACGCATCTAGCAATTGCAAAATTTGTGCTTGCACCGTCACATCTAACGCAGTAGTTGGCTCATCGGCAATTAACAGCGCAGGCTCGCAAGCAATACTCATGGCTATCATCACGCGCTGACGCTGCCCGCCAGAAAGCTCATCGGGGTAACTGTTGGCGCGCTCGGGAGGAATGCCCACTTGCTGCAACAAATCTGAAATTTTATCTTTTAAAGCACTGCCTTTTAAACCCAAATGCGCGGTTAAACTTTCGCCAATTTGATAGCCAACAGTGAGTACTGGGTTGAGCGAAGTCATCGGCTCTTGAAAAATCATAC
>JANNWI010000350.1:0-3051 GCA_031414715.1 Methylophilaceae bacterium
GCTAATGCCGAATTCTTTAGATGCCCAACTTAACAAAAGTGCGGTAGGCACCAAAATAGCCTTATTGATGGCAGAACCCTTAGCCACCGCCCATACCACAGGCAGCTCACGGCTTGCATCCACGCCAGTTACTTGTTGCGCGTTTAGCGCTAAGTCATCGCCCAACACACCAGCTGTTTTTTTGGCGGCTACTTTAGTCATTGCTGCAACATCATCAAGCATGCTAGTGATATCGTCCAACAACATTAATAAACTACCAGCCATTTTTGTATCCTATCAATTAGTTTTTATTTAAATTAATACGCTAAGCAATACTATATATTTTACTAGACTTTGTATTTTACAAGACAACGCGTAAAATATGCTTATGTTGTTTAAAAAACTATACCGTTTGATGCACAAAATCGCTTTATTTGCGACTGTGTTCGCATCATTTGCGCCTACTATCTCGCATGCTTTGGCTGCGCAGAACGGTACAAATCTTAATACCGGTACTTTTGCGCAAGAAGTATGCACCAGCAATGGCACTAAAATTACCATTCAAGTGTTGACCACCAAGGGCAAGCAAATAGCCACAGAGTTATCAGCTCAAATAACTGATAATAATGCAAGCCAAGATAAAACTCCTGCAGGCATTCAGCATCATTTGCAGCATTGCCCATTTTGTGCAAGTCCTAGCACTGATGCGGTGGTTCAAGCACCACATGCGCCAATCATAGCTATTTTAGAAAATCAGGCGCAGCGCCTTGCAATCAATTCTGAAACAGTTTTAACACGCTTTTTAGTACTCCCCCCGCCTGCACAGGCACCGCCTGACTTTATTTAAAACCAACCTTATTTTGGGCTTTGTATAAAAGCCTATTGTTGTTTTTATTTGGAGCATTTGCATGAAACCCCCCATTTTTTGCGTAATAAGCGCATTGTTTTGTTTTCACCAAGTCGCATTGGCAGAGCATAAAGAAAATATTGAGCTGGACGAGGTAAGCGTAAGCGCTACTGGTATTGATAGCCGAATTATTAACCACCCAGCAGCAGTAGAAACTTATACTAAGCAACAAATAGAAGACACCATTAACGCAACCACCTCGCAACAAACATTAAAGTATTTACCAAGCTTTCAGGTGCGTGAGCGTTATATTGGCGACCGCAATGGCCCAATTGCTACGCGCACAACAGGTACGCTGTCATCCGCGCAAACATTGTTATATGCCGATGGCGTTTTGCTCTCTAATTTATTGGGCAATAATTTTGGATTCGCGCCGCGCTGGGGTATGGTTTCGCCTGAAGAAATTGAGAGTGTGAATATTTTATACGGGCCATTTTCTGCACTTTATGCAGGCAATTCAATGGGCGGTGTAATTAATATTAATACGCGCATGCCTACCAAATTTGAGGCGCATGCAAGCGCGCAAGCCTTTGCACAAAATTTTGAACTGTATGGCACAGATAAAACCTTTGACGGTAATCACGAAACATTTTCTGCAGGCAATAAATTTAACGACTTAAGTGTGTTGTTTACTGCTGATAGACTAGATACAACTAGTCAACCAATGCAGTTTGCAAATGCAATTACTACTAGCTCAGGCGGTACAAGAACTTTAGTAACAGGCGCCCTTCAAGATAAAGACCCATCTGGTAATAACCGTGTAATATTTGGTGCAACGGGCATTGATAGAAGTCAGCAATTGAATCTAAAATTTAAGGCGGCTTACGATATTACGCCCACTATTAAAGCAGCTTACACTATTGGCGTTTGGGATTTAGAAAGCCGAAATGACGTAGATAGTTATATTAAAGATGTAGCTGGCAATGCAGTTTATAACGGTCGTGTTACATTTAACGGCCAAAACTATAATGTGAGTGGTTTTAATAATCCTAACGAGGCAGATGCGTTACATATTATGCAAGCTATTGATGTTAAATCGAACACTAAAGGTTTATTCGATTGGCAATTGACGCTATCTGATTACAATTACCTTAAAGATAAAAATAGTACCTCAAATGTAGGAGCAAATGTTGCGGTTACAGGCGCTGCAGGTGGCAATCCTTACGTCAACAAAATTGGCCGTGTGGTAGACCAAAGTGGCACAGGCTGGACAGTATTTGATGCGCGCGGAACGCTTAAATTAAATACTGAACGCCCAACAGATGGCAATGGTGACAAACACACCATTGAATTTGGTTACCATATTGATGACTATAATCTACAAAGTGACACCAACAATACCGCAGATTGGTCTTTAGGAAACAAAGATAGTTTATTTGCAAGCTCTCGTGGAGAAACACAAACACAAGCAGTTTATGTGCAGGATAAATGGCAACTTAATCCGCAATGGGCGCTTACACTGGGAGCTAGGCAAGAGTACTGGCAAGCCAGCAATGGGCGTAATCAGACAACTACTAGTGCAGGATTTCAAACAAGCCAATATAGTGATCAGTCTGAAAATAAATTCTCACCAAAAATGTCTGTCAGTTTTGAACCAGAGCCAGCGTGGGGTTTTAGGGCGTCAGTTGGTCAGGCATTTCGTTTTCCAACAGTGGCAGAGTTATATCAGCAAGTGGTAAACGGTGTTTCATTGGTACAAAACAACCCCGATTTAAAAACTGAAGAAGTGATTTCTGGCGAATTTACCGCAGAACGTCGCTTTGCCAATGGCTTGATACGCGCTAGTTTATTTACCGAAAATAAGCACGATGCGCTGGTGTCACAAACCATACCCACAGGCCCTGCTTGTTTGGGCACACAGTGTACTTTTATTCAAAATATAGACCATGTTCGCACCCGCGGTATTGAGCTATCAACGGAATGGCAAGACGTATTTGTACATGGTTTAGATTTGTTAGGTAATCTTACATTAACAGATGCTGAAATTTTGCGTAACGAAGCTAATCGAAGCTTTGAAGGAAACAAGCCATTGCGTATTCCAAAAAGCATGATTAAAACCGTAGCAACTTACCACCAAGGCAACAACTTAACTTATAGCTTGGGTGCTCGTTATAGCGGTAGGCAATATAATACTTTGGATAACAGCGATATTAATCCAAATACTT
>JANNWI010000351.1:0-7251 GCA_031414715.1 Methylophilaceae bacterium
ATCAATGGCTCGCTGTGTGCCTTGGGTGGAATGACACCTTACCCGGTGTTGAGTGCGATGAATCATTTTGGTGAAGATTTCGGTTTAGAGAACAAAGTAATTCACCAAGCAGAGATTAAGAAAGTAGCCGCTTAAGCGGTATTGGGGTTAAGTATGGACGATATTAAATACACAACGCATTCGCATTCGGTGAATAAATACGACCCTGAAAAAGATTATGGTACGCCGAAGAAAATCAGTGAAAAGCAAGTTAGCTTAGATATTGATGGCGTGACTGTCAGCGTGCCAGAAGGTACGTCAATTATGCATGCGGCGCAATTATCTGGTGTAACCGTGCCAAAATTATGCGCAACCGATTCACTGGAGCCATTTGGCTCTTGCCGACTTTGTTTGGTGGAGATTGAAGGCCGTAAAGGTTACCCAGCTTCTTGCACAACACCTGTGGCAGCAGGCATTAAAGTACACACACAAACCTCAAAATTAGCCGATGTGCGCCGTGGCGTGATGGAATTGTATATTTCGGATCACCCGCTGGATTGCCTGACTTGTGCCGCCAATGGCGACTGTGAGTTACAAGACATGGCAGGCGCGGTAGGTTTGCGCGAGGTACGTTATGGATATGAAGGTGAAAATCATCTCAAACAGGAAAAAGATGAATCGAATCCTTACTTTACTTTTGACCCGAGTAAATGCATTGTGTGCAGCCGCTGCGTGCGTGCGTGCGAAGAAACACAAGGTACATTTGCGCTGACCATTGAAGGTCGTGGTTTTGGAAGCAAAGTATCGGCTGGCAATCAATTATTTATGGATTCTGAGTGTGTATCTTGCGGCGCCTGTGTGCAAGCCTGCCCAACCGCGACTTTGATGGAAAAAACCGTGATTGAAGCGGGTACGCCAGAGCATTCGGTCACCACAACTTGCGCCTATTGTGGCGTGGGTTGCAGCTTTAATGCCGAAATGAAGGGCGAAGAAGTGGTGCGCATGAGCCCAAACAAAGACGGCGGCGCTAATCACGGCCATAGCTGCGTCAAGGGAAGATTCGCTTGGGGATACGCAACGCATAAAGACCGTATTACAACGCCCATGATACGCAAAAGTATTCATGACGAATGGCAAGTGGTGGGCTGGGATGAGGCGATTAACTACGCCGCCAGTGAGATTAAACGCATAGAAGCAAAATATGGCAAAGACGCGATGGGCGGCATTACCTCTAGCCGCTGCACCAATGAAGAAGTGTACGTGACACAAAAATTAGTGCGCGCCGTGTTTGGCACCAATAATGTGGACACTTGCGCACGGGTTTGTCATAGCCCGACTGGCTATGGCTTAAAACAAACCATTGGTGAATCGGCGGGCACGCAAACGTTTGACTCTGTCATGCAATCTGACGTGATTATGATTATTGGCGCCAACCCTACCGATGGCCATCCCGTATTTGCATCGCAGATGAAACGGCGCTTGCGCGAAGGTGCAAAATTAATCATTGCTGATCCACGTGCCATTGACTTGGTGGAAAACTCACCGCATGTTCGCGCTGATTATCACTTGAATTTACGCCCAGGTACTAACGTCGCCTTAATTTCTGCTTTAGCACATGTAATTGTGACCGAGGACTTAGTAAAAGAAGATTTTGTGCGCGAGCGTTGCGAGTGGGATAGCTTTGTCGCTTGGCGTGATTTTGTGGCTAAACCAGAAAACTCACCAGAGGCCTTAGAAGAAACACTCGGTGTAAAAGCTCAAACCATGCGTGAAGCCGCCAGATTGTTCGCCACTGGGGGCAATGGTGCGATTTATTATGGTTTGGGCGTGACTGAACACAGCCAAGGCTCCACCATGGTGATGGGTATTGCCAATTTAGCCATGGCCACTGGTAATGTTGGTCGCGAAGGTGTTGGTATCAACCCATTGCGTGGCCAAAATAACGTGCAAGGTAGCTGCGATATGGGCAGTATGCCACACGAATACCCAGGTTACCGCCATGTATCTGACCCTGCTGCTAAAGCCTTATTTGAAGCAGCGTGGGGCAGACCACTTAGCCCAGAGCCGGGCTTGCGCATACCTAATATGTTAGACCTTGCGGGTGAAGGCCGCTTTAAGGCGCTGTATTGCGTGGGTGAAGATATCGCGCAAAGTGACCCTAATACACAGCATGTCACGCACGCATTAGAAAGTATGGAGTGCGTCATTGTGCAGGATTTATTTTTGAACGAGACAGCTATGTACGCGCATGTGTTTTTCCCAGGCGCGAGTTTCTTAGAGAAGAGCGGTACGTTTACTAACGCGGAAAGAAGAATTTCACCTGTGCGGCGCGTGATGGCACCAAAAAATAGCATAACTGTGAACGGTAAAACCGAAGCAGGCATGGAAGATTGGGAAATTACTGCTAAATTATCTGCCGCGCTGGGTTATGAAATGCATTATGCACATGCGTCAGAAATTATGGATGAAATTGCCGCTTTAACGCCTACATTTAAAGGTGTTAGCTTTAAAAAATTAGACGAATTAGGTAGCATACAATGGCCTTGCAATGACGAAGCGCCCACTGGCACGCCGACCATGCACATTGACCAATTTGTGCGCGGCAAAGGCAAGTTTTTCATCACGCAATATGTGCCAACGACCGAAAAAGTGAATGCGAAATATCCGCTTATACTTACAACGGGCCGAATTTTATCGCAATACAACGTGGGTGCACAAACACGGCGCACTAAAAATGTGGAATGGCATCATGAAGACGTGGTGGAAATTCATCCGCATGACGCCAGCGAGCGCGGAATCAAGCAAGGTGACTGGATTGGTATTACTAGCCGTGCGGGTGAAACCGTATTGCGCGCAACTTTAACCGAACGCGTGCAACCAGGCGTGATCTACACCACGTTTCACCACCCAGAATCTGGCGCAAACGTGATTACCACGGATAACAGTGATTGGGCTACCAATTGCCCAGAATTTAAAGTGACGGCGGTGCAAGTGACACGCGTGAATCAGCTTTCGGATTGGCAAAAACATTACAAAACATTTGCCGATGCGCAAATTGCATTTGCGAAAAATAAGCTTAGCAAAAAAATGCAACAGCCTGCTTAACTCAATAATTATATTTTGTTGACAGCTACATTTTGGCTAAAGCACAATTGATAGTCGCGGATTCGCCCTTCAGTGAGGTTGATGTAAAGCGTTGGCGCGATGGCGTGGTAACAGAAACCAAAGATAAAGTTGCTGAAGAAACGCCGATTGCTTTGATTTACAACGGCGTATCGCACGCGGTGATGTTGGCTACACCACAAGATTTAGAAGATTTTGCACTGGGATTTTCGCTTAGTGAGGGTATTTTACAAGATAAAAACGAACTGTATGGTGTAGAAATTGTGGTGCAAGAAAACGGAATTGAGTTGCAATTAGAGGTAGCTACCGAAGCTTTTGTAAAGCTGAAGCAGCGGCGCAGAAATTTGGTAGGGCGCACAGGTTGCGGTTTGTGTGGGGCAGAAAGTTTGGAACAGGCGTTACGGCTTCCAAACTTTAATCATGTAAAAATAGATGGACTGCAGACCAATATCTATGGGCCTTCCAAGGCATCTTTTGAAAAAATAAAAGCTACAAGTATTGAGGCCGCATTTCATGCAATACAAGCTAAACAAGCGCTGCAGCAAGCCACAGGCGCGACGCACGCGTGTGCCTGGGTAAATACAGAGTTGAATGCAGATGGTGAAATAGAAGTTGTGCGCGAAGATGTGGGACGGCATAACGCGATGGATAAATTGATGGGTGCGCTTGCTAAAACACCGTCGCCCGATGCTGGTTTCGTGCTGACTTCCAGTCGCGCAAGCGTGGAAATGGTGCAAAAAGTGGCGATTGGTGGTCACCGCATACTTGCTGCAATCTCCGCGCCAACTGGCTTAGCGCTGAGGGTCGCGGAAGCTTATGGTGTAACATTGTTGGGATTTTTGCGGAATCAACAATTTGTGATTTATACACATGACAATCGAATAGAAATTTAACATTATGCAAACAGAAACATTAATCAAAATGGCCAATCAAATTGGCGATTTTTTTGAAGCCGAGCCAAATATAATGCAGGCACAATTGGACATTGCACACCACTTAAACCGTTTTTGGACCAAAGATATGCGCAACCAAATTGCCGCACATGTGGCGCAAAAAAACGGTGAAGGTTTACACGCAAAAGTCGCAAGCGCTATTTCACTACATATCAATCCTTAGTTATCCAGCTTAACAACAGTGATGGCTGACATTTATTTACTGATTCCGCTCATATTTTTAGCAGCGCTATTGTTTTCGTCGGTAGGTCACGGTGGAGCCTCGGCCTACTTGGCGGCATTTGCACTTATTGGCTTAGCACCAGCTGAAATGCGGCCTGCGGCCTTGTGCTTAAATGTGTTAGTTGCCTCTATTGGCTTGTATAAGTTTTACAAAGTACGTGCGTTTGATTGGCAATTATTTTGGCCAATCGCACTTGCCTCTGTACCTGCCGCATTTTTGGGTGGGCAAGTCACCTTGCCTAATCCTATTTACAAAACCTTAGTTGGCGCATGTTTAATTTATGCCGCATGGACGGTTTTTAGCCAAGCTAATAAAATGGATGAAATTAGTGTGAAACCAGTTGCCAAGCCAGTATTAATGGGCTTAGGCGCAGGCTTGGGTTTTTTGGCGGGCTTAACTGGGGTTGGTGGCGGTATTTTTTTAAGTCCAATCTTACTATATTTTTCTTGGGCGAAAACCAAAGTGATTTCTGGGGTGGCTGCCGCCTTTATTTTAGTAAATTCAATATCTGGCCTAATTGGCGTTTTATCTAAAACACCTGCATTGCCAGTAGGCCTTATTTATTGGGCAATAGCGGCAGTGTTGGGTGGATTGATTGGCGCAGAATACGGCAGTAAAAAATTAGCAAACCCAACCATTCGAAAATTATTGGCGTTGGTGTTGGTATTTGCAGGCACTAAGATGGTACTGGGCTAGGTTGAATTTTAATTATGATGAAATAACCTAAAACTTTCACGACGTTCACTAACTCGTTTACCACTCCAAATGAGTTTCCAATCGCTGGCAGGTTCAATTTTCTCGCGTCCTTTTTCGTCTTCTATTAAGTATAAATCGCAAGTTAAGGCTTGTTCAGATTCAGCATTCACGGTTTTAATATTGGTATAGTATTGCAGTAAATCGTGCTGTGCTGCGCCTATGTTTTGGCTTTTTACACAAGCATAATTAGCTGGCAAGGATTTGCTAAGGCTTGAAAATACAGCTTGGTAACTGCGGGCAGAATCAATCATTGGTAACCAAAGTGTCATTAACAGTGTCCACACACAAGTCATGCCAATAGCCCAATTGGTAGCGCTAGAGCGGTTAGAGAATTGTGAACGAAAGATTGCAAACAGCCATATCAGCGTTAGCGCAGCTGCAATAGCAAACGCAACCATACTAAAATCGAGTTGCTGCATGCCCGATAAAAATGTCAGGCGCTCCTTTATTTTGGCTGGGCTGCCAGTGAGCATTGCCGTCCAACCAAGCCAAATTAAGAAGCTCATTAAGCCAAATAAAATCAGCCCAAACCAGCTGAGTGCGCCTGCTGTGCCGCGTTTAAGTGTTTCTATGCTACCGCCTGCCATAGCAGTGAGCGGTACTAAAAAAGGTAACGCAAATATTTCTTTATCATATCCCAAGCCAACAAACAGCCATACAGCCGCAAAGAAAGTGATGATGAGCTGAAATCTTGCTTTGTGCATTAACTGGCTACGGTAGCGCCACAGCCCCCAAACAGCGAGCGGCAATGCTGGCCAAGCGTACCACAGCAAAATATTTAAAAAATATAAGTGGTTGCTATGCGTAAACTGTAGCCATGACAAGGCCCACCA
Organism: Methylophilaceae bacterium; assembly: GCA_031414715.1. Classification (GTDB taxonomy): domain Bacteria; phylum Pseudomonadota; class Gammaproteobacteria; order Burkholderiales; family Methylophilaceae; genus Methylotenera_A. The sequence continues at coordinate 5,868 of JANNWI010000351.1, forward strand.
ATGTTGAAATATGTCAGGATAATAGGTTTGGCATAATACTGACCAGCCTACTATCAATGGACTTGCAGCCAGCAATGCTAACAAGATAACTTTGGCATAACTGGTATTGCGCCAAGCACTGAATAAACTGGGCAAAGCAAGACAGGTGGTTAAAATAATCAACAGTGGTTGCAAGCCAGTGGATAAAAAGCTCACCACCATGCTAGCAGCCAATAAAATACCGGCGCGATAAGGTCGCCTTTTGGCTAATGCCAGCGCATAAAAGCTGCTGGCGAGTCCAGTAAGCGCAGATACGGCGGGCATAAGGGTATGTGCGCTAAGCACCAAGCCGAGCGCGCCGATAAACACAAAAGTGGTTTGCCGGCCAAAACCTTTGCCCCATAGTTCACGGCCAGTCATGCCTATCATTAACAAGGTAAGCAGCATCCAAAAGCCTGTGGCAACGCGTGCAGCGTCATGCATAGGTAATATGGGGCTTAATATTTTAGCAGTAGCCGCAGCACTTAAATAATACAGCGGTGGGTTAGCAATATATGCATTACTGGCTGAGGTGGGCGCAATTAAATTGCCAGTATCAAGGATGGTTTTGATGGTGCTGATGCTGTGTGATTCATAAGGTTTCCACGGCGCGTGACCAACTAAGCCCATGCATAGCCATACAGCGCATAGCACAAGCAGCAAATGTGTTTTGGCGCGCTCACCCACTTTTGCGCGGGGAGTCGACATATTGCCTTGCCAGTCGTGATCTAAATCAAATCGCATTGATAAATTATAAAATCCATTCTTTGGATACATTGCTATGTTGAGCGGTACTCGCAACCTCGCTGTACAAAACCGTACTATCTCAGCTTCTGCGTTCCGTGCGTCTTGCACTGTATCCCAAACAATAAATTTTTATAGACTTCCTAAAAAATTTGTAATTAACCAATTCTAACACCGAGCGTTAAAAAATAAAAAAGGCAGCTTAGCTGCCTTTTATTGTCAAAAAAATAGCGTAACAACAATTACATGCCGTATTTTTGTTTAAATTTCTCAACACGACCAGCCGTGTCTAATATTTTTTGTTTGCCTGTATAAAACGGATGGCACTGAGAACACACCTCAATACTCATGTCGCGACCATGCGTAGAGCGTGTTTTGAACTTGTTACCACAGCTACAAGTGACATTAATTTCTGGGTAATTTGGATGTGTTTCAGCTTTCATGCTTTTCTCTCTAATATTAAGCAGTTGCAGTAAGGCGCGCATTATGAATGATTAATGCGCAAATTGCAAGATTAACCTCTGCGCATGCTGTCAAAAAAGTCTGCATTGTTTTTGGTTGCCTTAATTTTATCTAGCAAGAATTCCATCGCTTCTAAATCGTCCATTGGATAAAGCAATTT
>JANNWI010000352.1:0-3118 GCA_031414715.1 Methylophilaceae bacterium
AAGCAAAGCAAAAGTTGGCGCGATTTCGTACAAAGTTGATGTGAACACGCTGGAACAGCAAGCCACAACTGACCTAAAAATGAATGACATCGCGCGGATTAACTTTAAACTGGCGCAGCCGTTGATGGTAGATAGTTATACGCAAAATCGTGCGATTGGTGCATTCATCATCATCGATGAAAGTACAAACAATACCGTTGGCGCAGGCATGATCGTATGATTTCGTCCAAAAATTCCGCCTGTACTTTGTTGCACTCGCTAACCGTACCCAAATGTACGGTTTGCGCTCGTGCGTCGTGTACAAGCGGTTTTTTGAACGAAATAGCGCACAATTACAAAATTTCAAATAAAATAACGTTTTAGTTGTAAAGGAAACAAAAACATGACTTATGTCGTTACCGAAAACTGTATTCAATGTAAATTTACCGATTGCGTGGACGTATGTCCTGTCGATTGCTTTGTAGAAGGCCCAAACTTTTTGGCAATTAACCCAGATGAGTGCATAGATTGCACGCTGTGCGTTGCTGAATGCCCTGCAGAGGCGATTTTTGCTGAAGATGATGTGCCAGCAGACCAACAAGAATTTATCGCGTTAAACGCGCGTTTAGCGAAGATTTGGCCAGTAATCACTAGCCGCAAACCTGGGCTTGAAGATGCTGATGCCATGAATGGTGTACCAGGTAAGCTAGAACTTTTGATTGAGTAGGTGAATATTAATTAAGTAAAGTCGCGCTTTAAGAAAATAGATAAATAAAGGAGGCTTTTGCCTCCTTTATGCATTTTAAAACGTAATATAATTCACCGCTTATGTCACCTAAAATCAATTATTTGCACAACTACCCTGCCGCGCTGCAAGCGCAAATTATGCAGTTAAAAGAACAGGACATGCTGGGCGACTATATTACGCATCGCTATGCAGAGCCACATTTAATACAAACCGATAAAGCGCTGTATGAATATAGCAATGACATTAAGCAAACGTTCATCCGTAGCGCGCCCATGCTAGATAAAGTGGCATATGATAATCGACTCAGTATTGAGCATCATGCGCTGGGGCTGAACACAGCCATATCACGCGTGCAAGGCGGTAAATTAAAAGCAAAAAAAGAAATTAAAATTTCTGCATTTTTTAAAGCGGCGCCTGCCGCATTTTTGCGCATGATAGTCGTGCACGAGCTAGCGCATTTGAAAGAATGTAATCACGATAAAGCCTTTTACAAACTGTGCCAGCACATGGAGCCTGATTACCACCAGCTAGAGTTTGATTGTCGCGTATATTTACTATGGAAAAATAGTTGAATATTCGCCTAGACTTATATTTTGTACTAACTCGCTTTTGTGCTAATTTAACAGAATGGATTTAATTTCAAATTTAGCGTTAGCGGGCGGCCTAAGCTGGGCCAGCGGATTGCGCCTTTACCTGACTGTGTTTGCAGTAGGTTTATTGGCAAAGTTTAGCTTTATCGATTTGCCTGCCGCACTCGACATCCTCAGCAACCCAGCAGTGATTGGCGTTTCTGGCATATTAGCGGTGATTGAATTTTTAGCAGATAAAATCCCTTATGTCGATAGCGCTTGGGATTCGATTCAAACGTTTATCCGCATTCCAGCTGGTGCGTTATTGGCGATGGGCGCCATCAACACTAGCGACCCGATGATTGCCACTATTGCCGCATTACTTGGGGGTTCACTGGCAGGCGCCACACACGCCACCAAAGCTGGCAGCCGCGCATTGATTAACACCTCACCAGAGCCTGTCAGTAATGTCGCCACCTCGTTTGGTGAAGAAGGCTTGCTACTTGGCGGTGGCTGGCTGGCCTTATTTCACCCAGCTGTTTTTATTGGCTTACTGTTTGGATTTATTGTATTCATGTTTTGGCTGTTGCCAAAACTGTGGCGCGGCATTAAATCTGTATTGGGGAATATCGGAAAGGTGAATAAATCCGCTTAATTCTGCGCTTGCTTTAAATTTATAAAGTCTTTAATTTAATGCCCTGACAGCCAATATCCATGCGGCTTACAGGGTATTAATTTTTTCTCGTACGTTTTAAAGGCTTATTTTTTGCTTTTCCAGAGCGCTGTCTGACGAATCATCAGCCAACTTACCAGCCAAATAGCCAGCATGGTGCAGGCCAAACTAAACATGCTATCCCACACCAAAGGCACAATAATGCCTGCAGAAATGGTTGAAAATAGCATTTGTGCAAATGCTTGGCCCGATGCTGCCGTGCCGCGAATTTTAGGATGACGATCAAGCGCGGCCAATGAAATAATCGGCATCACTAAGGCCATGCCGATATTAAACAAGGCAATCGGCAAAATATAATAAATGGGGTTGGCTGGCTGGGATTTGATTGGTAAGGCATAGCAAATGGCAAGATTCAGCAAAACAACCGCAAACATCCATGTATAGGCAGCATTTAGTACCTGTTTTGCCGAATATCGACCAGCCGCACGTTTAGCCAAATATGAGCCCAAAATCATACCGACGACAGTAGGCACGAACAAGTAGGCGTACTGTTGCGGAGAAAGCCCAAGCAACTTGCCCAAAAATATCGGACTGCCTAATACATAAATAAAAAATGCTGAAAATACCGCAGCCAATGTAATACAAAGTTTTGCAAATTCAGCATCGCCAAAAATGGTTTTATAGCTGGTGAGCACGTTTTTTGCAGAAAGCTTGAGTCGTTTTTCTGCTGGCATGGTTTCTGGCAAAAACTTGACTGCCGCCCATAACGCAATCGCAGCGTATATCGCCAAAAATACAAAAATACTTTGCCAACTCAACCCAAGCAATGCGCCACCAATCATGGGCGCCACAGCAGGCGCAATACCAAACAGCATTTGAACGGTGGCCATTACTTTTTGAGCAGCTGCACCTTCAAACAGGTCGCGCACCATGGCGCGTGCCACCGTGTTACCCGCCCCGCCGCTTGCGCCTTGCAATGCACGAAAGAACCATAAAGTTTCAACATTAGGTGCAAACGCACAGCCAATACTGGCCAACACAAATATGCTTAATCCCCATTTAATGGTGGCTATACGGCCAATGGAGTCGGAAATGGCACCATGCCATAGCGTCATGATGGCATAAGGTAACAAATACACTGTTAAGCTT
>JANNWI010000353.1:0-1991 GCA_031414715.1 Methylophilaceae bacterium
TACGTTAGTAGCAAGCTTTATTTTTTAGTTAATAAAGCACTAATTAAAAAAAGCACTTAGTTTTAAAAAGGGTGCTTAGCTCAGTTGGTAGAGCGTCGCCCTTACAAGGCGAATGTCAGCGGTTCGACCCCGTTAGCACCCTATGTGCTTTACCTAATAAACTTAAGTTAATAAAATAAAGTTTACTACTAACAATTTGCTGATTAATTGCTTAACCAGCAAAGAGCATTAGTTTACAGCATCTTTAAGCGCTTTACCAGCCCTAAACTTAGGAGAATTAGCAGCTTTGATTTTAATTGTGGCGCCAGTACGAGGATTACGGCCGTTACGCGCTTCACGTTTGCCCACATAGAATGAACCAAAACCAATTAGAGTAACCAAGTTACCTTTCTTAAGTGCTGCAGTAATTGCATCTGTTGTCGCGTCTAAAGAACGGCCAGCCGCAGCTTTTGAAATACCAGCAGCTTTTGCAATTTGATCAATCAATTCTGATTTGTTCACGAGTAATCCCCTCTAATGTTATTGACAATAATAACAGGGCATAGTTATTAATGTCCTGTTATGACTTTATATCAAGCTACAAAAGCCTCTGTCAAGGCTTTGCGGCCTAATAACGTACAATAAATGTAAATAATTATAATTAATGCTTAAAATTAATGAGTAACAGATACTTTCTCGTCAACCACCACGTCAGACACTGCTGCAACAACTTCCAAGGGCTTTTCTGCTAGTGGCTGCGGCATCCTTTCTAAAGCAAGTTCTAGCACTTGATCTATCCATTTAACTGGGTGTATTTGTAGATGGTTTTTAATATTTTCAGGAATATCCACCAAGTCTTTGACGTTGGCTTCTGGAATTAACACCGTTTTAATACCGCCACGATGCGCTGCTAATAACTTCTCTTTTAAACCACCAATCGGCAACACTTCGCCCCTCAAGGTAATCTCACCCGTCATCGCTACGTCCGCGCGCGCGGGAATACCCGTTAGCACCGAAACTAAGGCAGTTGTAAGGCCAATGCCTGCACTTGGCCCATCTTTTGGTGTAGCGCCTTCTGGCAAGTGAATATGAATGTCTTTTTTCTCGTAAAAATCTTCTGCGATACCCAATCGCTTGGCACGGCTGCGCACTACGCTCATGGCAGCTTGCACCGACTCTTGCATCACATCACCTAATTTACCAGTCGTGATGGTTTTGCCTTTGCCCGCCATCATCACTGCTTCAATCGTTAACAGCTCACCACCCACCGAAGTCCAAGCTAGGCCCGTGACTTGACCGACTTGGTTATCTTTGGCGGCAACGCCATAATCGTAGCGATACACACCCAAATATTTATCTAAGTTTTTAGAGTTAACACTGATTTTTTTTGCAGCTTTGATGACATCATCAGTCGCCACATCTTTTTTAACGCTAGATTTGCCATTTGTTTTATTTAGCAATAACTCTTTGACAACTTTACGGCACACCTTAGCGATTTCTTGCTCCAGTCGACGCACGCCCGCTTCGCGCGTGTAATAACGCACCATGTCACGAACTACAGTCTCTGGAAGCCCGATTTCATTGGTTTTCAGACCATGCGCTTTAAGCTGCTTAGGCAACAAGTATTTCATCGCAATATTGATTTTTTCATCTTCGGTGTAACCTGCAAGCCGAATAATCTCCATCCTATCCAGCAATGGCGCAGGAATATTCATTGTATTTGCTGTGGCTACGAACATCACATCCGATAAATCATATTCGACCTCTATATAATGGTCAGCAAAGGTATGATTCTGCTCCGGGTCAAGCACTTCTAACAAAGCAGACGACGGATCGCCACGCATGTCTTGACCCATTTTATCAACTTCATCCAGTAAAAATAGTGGATTTTTGACAGCAACTTTGGTCATGCTTTGCATCACTTTACCTGGCATCGATCCAATGTAAGTGCGGCGATGACCACGAATCTCCGCTTCGTCACGCACACCGCCTAGGGCCATGCGCACAAAGTT
>JANNWI010000354.1:0-4715 GCA_031414715.1 Methylophilaceae bacterium
CGATGCTTATTTTTATGAGCTATTGGCCAAAAGCTATGCGGCAAAAAACAAAAAATTGCTGGGCTTTCAAGCGCAAGGCGAGGCTTATTACCGCAAATATAATTTGAAAAAAGCCATAGAACAAATGGACTTAGCGGCAAAAGCTAAAGATGGTAACTTTTATGAGCAATCTATTGTGGACGCACGCTTGAAAGATTTTCGTCGCTTGCAAGAGATTGAAAAACTAGCAGATGAAAGGCTTAGTTAATGTTGCCCATAAATTTAAACCCAGTAAATTTAAACCCTGTAGATTTAAAGCGTAGAAGTTTTTTAGGTGTTTCAGTGGCATGTCTGGCAAGCACATTACTGTTGCCTTTGCAGGCATTTGCCGCAATGTGGAATAAGGCGGCTTTTGATGCTGAAAAACTAGATGATGCAGAAAGCAAGCTTGAAATAAATGCTGAGATTGCTAGCAGCGACATTCAAATTATTGCGCCAAACCGTGCAGAAAACGGTGCTATCGTGCAAGTGGAAATTACTGCAAATATTGCCAATGTAGAAGCCATTGCGATTTTTGTTGAGAAAAATCCGACACCGTTAATTGCGAATGTAATGCTAGTCAAAAGCACACAAGCCAAGCTTACTACGCGTATTAAAATGGCTGAAACGTCCGATATTAAAGTGATTGTAAAAGTGGGCGATAAATATTTTACCGCCAGTAAACAGGTGCAAGTAGTAGAAAACGGCTGTGGTGGCGGTGGCAGTGCCAATGATAAATTTGAAAGCAGCATGAAACTGCGTGCCAAGCTTAAAAGTGATGTAAATAGTAAAAACTCGGTCACCGAGATTAAAGCCATTATCATCCATCCCATGCACACTGGCCGTGCTAAAGATGAATTTGGCAACATTATCCCTGCGCATTTTATTCAACTGGTGGATTTGCAGGTAAACGATATTCCAGCCTTACAAATGCAATGGGGTACTGGTATTGCTAAAAATCCTTATTTAACTTGCTTTGTGGATAACGCAAAAATAGGCGACAAAATTAGCCTAACTTGGCACGATAATTTGGGTAAGACAGGGTCTGGCGATATTGATGTGACTGCTTAGCTTTGCTGTGTTAAGTTTTATTAGCTAGGCTTAAACTCACTGCCTCAGCTACCCTGATGCCATCGACACCAGCTGATAATATACCACCTGCATAACCCGCGCCTTCGCCACATGGATACAAGCCTTTGGTGTTGATGCTTTGTAAAGTTTCTTCATTGCGTTTAATTCTGATTGGGCTAGAGGTGCGCGTTTCCACACCCGTTAAAATGCCGTCTGCCAAATCATAGCCTTTTACTTGCTTGGCAAATGCGGGAATCGCTTCTCGAATCGCGCTGATCGCAAATTCTGGTAAGGCTTCGTTCAAGTTGGTTAAATGCACGCCAGGCGTGTAACTTGGCAATACATCCCCAAACTTTGCACTTGGTTTATTGGCTAAAAAGTCACCAATCAATTGCGCTGGTGCTTGGTAACTGCTGCCTCCTAGGGCATAAGCTTTTGTTTCTAATTCGCGCTGTAATTGCATACCAGCTAACGGATGGCTTGGAAAATCTACCTCGGGCGTAATGCCCACCACAATGCCAGCGTTGGCGTTACGTTCATTGCGACTGTATTGGCTCATGCCGTTGGTCACCACGCAACCCGCTTCAGAGGCAGATGCCACAACCGTGCCGCCAGGGCACATGCAAAAGCTATAGACACTGCGGCCGTTACTGGCGTGATGCACCAGTTTATATTCGGCCGAGCCTAATTTACTTAACAAATCCTCACTATAACTACTGCCATAGCGTGCTTTATCGATGACAGATTGTGGATGTTCAATTCTAAAGCCGATGCTAAATGGTTTCGCTTCAACAAAAATACCTTTTTCGTGAATCATCTCAAATGTGTCGCGCGCGCTGTGGCCAACCGCTAAAACCAAGTGGTTGGTGGTAATACGCTCACCACTTGCCAACACAACCGCTTGAACCTGATTATGCCCTTGAGAATCAATGTCTATCTCAATATCATCCACACGCGCTTCAAAACGAATCTCACCGCCTAGCTTAATAATATTCTCACGCATGGTTTCTACCATGCCCACCAACCTAAATGTGCCAATGTGCGGGTGGCTCACATATAAAATCTCTTGCGGTGCGCCTGCGGCCACGAACTCTTGTAACACTTTTCTACCGTAATGTTTCGGGTCTTTAATTTGGCTCCACAACTTGCCGTCAGAGAAAGTACCTGCGCCACCTTCGCCAAACTGCACGTTAGATTCTGGGTTCAATACACTTTTTCGCCAAAAACTAAACGTATCTTTGGTGCGCTCACGTACTGCTTTGCCGCGCTCTAACACAATTGGCCTAAAACCAGCTTGCGCTAAAATAAGTGCAGCAAAAATACCTGCAGGACCAAAGCCCACAACGATTGGGCGATGTTTTTTATCCCCTCGCGCTTCTTCACCCCCACCCTGACCCTCCCCCTTAAAGGGTGAGGGGATCGTTGCTGTTTGTTTTACACCTTCCCTCTGCAGGGGGGAAGGCTGGGATGGGGGTGCAACCGCCACAAACTTGTAATCAGTATCTGGGGTGGGCTTTATGTGCGGGTCTTTAGCATGTTTAGCCAACAGCTTTGCCTCGCCATTTACCTGCACATCCAGCGAATAGACAAATAAAATAGCGTGTGATTTTCGGGCATCTACACCGCGTTTGAAAATAGAAAAGCTAATTATATCTGCTGCATTAATGGCTAGCTTTTTAACTAATGCGGCGCGAATTTCTGCCTCGGTATGGCCAGTTTCGGCAGAGGTGATTAAGGGTAATTTTATTTCTGTTATGCGTAGCATGATTGGCCTTTGGGATAGTGTTTATCTATCAATAGCGTGATTTTATAGTAATCGCGTTAATCTGGACTATAGATTTTTTTCAGCATCAATATTTTGGCTATGCCAATTTCCCCAATAAGTTTTTTCCTCATTGTAAAACTCAAGACTAACTGTTCTTGGGCGAGTTTGATTTACAAAAGAGTCTTGCGATGAAGAGAAAATGTAACGATGCGCATGCTCAATAATTATGCGTTGAAATAACATTGCTTGGTCTTTTGTTAATATAGTGCCACGCAGATCAGGTTTACTGCCAATCTTAGTGTAAATCAGATGTCTTGGCGATACAGGAAGAAAAATCTCTGTCCCAATGCTACCCCAGCCGCCACCGAAGTCATATTTGTTAGAATTATGGTAATTGAGTTTAATCACAGGATCATCGGTCGTCAGCCAATTAAAACCAACTGGACTACGCAAGATTGTCCATTTGTGTTTTGATAATATGTTAATAGTATTTGTTAAAAGGTGTTTAATACTATGAAGCCAAAAGCTTCGTCCAACAACACATTCGACACCAAGCTTCACATTATCTTCACCTTCCAGAAATTCTTTAGTTACTTTTATGGGTAAATAATCTGAAGGTGTTGCTTTAGGAGAAAATGGTGACACTCCAGTTTCTTTTGATTCTATTAATTTTCGTACCGTGTCTTTTAAGACATCGTCCATTAGCTTAGGTAGTGTGTCTTGAGTACGCTTCATCATCTCAATTAAACGTGCAGGTGTCCTTACGTCTTGAACCGCTAGAAATCTGATGAGATTTTTCCAATCATCAGGTGATAGCTGAATATCTGAAATAACTTTTTCAATCGAAGCTGCAGCTGGTGATTCAAATTCTGTATTAAACCAACGCTCAATTTCGTCTGTTTCTTCGGAAGTTACTACTTTAGTGTAAAGATGGCGATGATTTGCCAAACCTCTGGGAGATGCATTCTTCCATAAAGGCATATTTTGGTTGGGAACTAGAATTCGATAAACAGAAATTTTCCCATTTGCATTACCCCATTTCTTGAGATAACTTTCAGGAACATAGTGATTTTTTTCAACGAATTCGTTCACTGATTCAGGATATTTACTTATATTTCCAAATTCAATTGCAGTAATTTTTTTAACATCGGCACAGTCACAGGCTTTTTCTCAGTCAGCGACCATTCGTCCAAAGCATCTAAAATCGCCATTAAATTTGGCAAATCGCGGCGTAAATAGCGCAGGCAATAATCGGTAACCTCATTGGGCAGTTTCATGCCGCGCTCGGTGGCGTGCTGTTTAAGTGCGCTGGCTTTTTCATCATCATTTAGCGGGTGCAGCTGATAAACCAAACCCCAAGCCAATCGTGTGGCTAAATCGTCACGCAAACCCATTTGTGTGGGCGCATGCAAACCTGTAGTTATCAGTAATCTGCCAGCTTCTTTTAGTTGGTTGTATTGGTTAAACAGCGCAATTTGTTTTTCGTTATCTAGCAAGTGTACATCATCGAGAAAAAAACATGCCTCTGTAAGCCGCGTGGATACAAGGTGAATTAAACTCATGGAGTGAGTTTGAGAGAGGGTGCCCTGGGGTATTGGCTTGTGGAGCATGTCATTTGATAAGGCAGAAATAAGATGACTTTTGCCACTGCCTTTTTCGCCCCATAAATAAATAAAACTGGGCTGGTTGCCAGCAATCGCTTGCTTTAAGCTGGCAAGTGCCTCGGCATTGCGGCCAACAATAAAATTGTCTAACGAGGGCGCTGCCGCTGGTTTAATATCGAGTAATAGTTGTTTCATGCTGATTGATTGATACAACTACTTTAAATAAGCATCGCTATCTAAATAATTATCTTTGGTAT
>JANNWI010000355.1:0-1840 GCA_031414715.1 Methylophilaceae bacterium
TATATGTTCAGATTGCATGATTAAATCCTTATGAAATATTATGACCAGCTTAGCGAGACTTGATTAACTAGACTTAATCTTAACCAAATTTACCAGTGATGTAGTCTTCAGTTTCTTTGCGTGTTGGACGCGTAAAAATGGTATTGGTATCGTCGTATTCCATCAGTTCGCCCAAATACATATAGGCCGTGTAATCTGAAACGCGCGCAGCTTGTTGCATGTTGTGGGTAACCACCAATATGGTCAGCTTTTGTTTCAGCTCTGACATTAGCTCTTCAATATTTGCGGTAGCAATTGGATCTAGCGCTGATGTTGGCTCATCAAACAACATAATTTCTGGGTCTGTTGCCAATGCGCGGGCAATACACAAACGCTGTTGCTGGCCGCCAGATAAATTAAACGCTAAATCTTGCAATCTATCTTTGGCTTCGTTCCACAAAGCTGCACCTTTAAGCGCTTCTTCTACTTTGTCATCTAACATGCGCTTATTGTTTTCGCCGCGTACTCTAAGGCCATAAGCTACGTTTTCGTAAATAGATTTTGGAAACGGATTCGGTTTTTGAAACACCATGCTAATGCGCATACGCACTTCAATCGGGTCAACTCCATGCTCTAAAATATTGGTGTTATCTGGATGCATGACAATTTCACCTTGGTATTTATTGCCAGGGTACAAATCGTGCATGCGGTTAAAGCAACGTAAAAACGTTGATTTACCGCAGCCAGAAGGACCAATTAGTGCGGTGATTTTATTTTCATACAGCGGCATATTGACGCTTTTAAGCGCTTGCATGCCATTGCTGTAAAAAAAGTTAAGGTTGCGAGATTCTGCTTTAAGTGGGGTGGTTGCGTTAATCATTTTTTATAAAACCTTTAAAATATTAAATCGCTTGGTTGAGTTCAAGGTTCGAAGCAAGACACGGCGCGAGTAAAAAATCTAGCGCGGCATATGGAGTACTATATAAGCGACGATTTTTTATAAGCAACAAAGTATTGCAATGAAACTTGAAATTTAGCAAAGTGATTTTTACCATTTGATATTTTTGCGAATCTTGTAACGTAAATAAATAACCGTACCATTCATTAATAAGGTAACGACAATAATCAGCGCACCTGTTGCAGCCGCATTAATATGAAAAGCATGATCTGGACGTGATAACCAGTTAAACATTTGAATTGGCAACACCGTAAAACCTGAGCTTAACCATTCAAAGTTAATAAACGGTGCCACATCTGTGATTGGAGAAGGCGGCAAGAAGGCAATAAATGTCAGTGCGCCAATGGTGATAATTGGTGCGGTTTCGCCCAATGCGCGTGCCATGCCAATAATTACGCCAGTTAAAATGCCGCCATAGGAATATTTCAGTACATGGTCGTATACCACTTGCCATTTGGTAGCGCCAACCGCGTAAGCAGCCTCGCGAATGGCAACTGGAATAGCGCGGATAGATTCACGAGTGGAAACAATCACTATTGGTAGAATTAACAAGCCTAGGGTTAAGCCTGCTGTCAAAATACTTTGACCTAAGCCTAAAATATATACAAACAAACCCAAGGCTAGCAAGCCGTAAACAATTGATGGTACACCTGCTAGGTTAGTCACGTTAATTTCAAATAAATCTGAAAACCAGTTTTTAGGTGCGTATTCTTCTAAATACAAGCCTGCCGCCACGCCCATTGGCACAGCGACGAGAAACGTCACCAGCATCACCAATGCTGAGCCAACCCAAGCCGATAGCAAGCCTGCATTTGCGGCACGGCGTGATGGAAACTCGCTTAAAAATTGCAAATTAAAGCGCGTAAAACCATCCATCACCAAATCACTAAACAAAATGAGCAA
>JANNWI010000356.1:0-5033 GCA_031414715.1 Methylophilaceae bacterium
GATTGCGCAAAACCACATTGGGCCGCTAGCCTACAAGCAAAATGATGTGGTGACTGCATTAAACGGCATGACGATTGAGATTGTGCACACCGATGCCGAAGGTCGCATGGTGTTGGCAGACACGCTAACGCTGGCTTCTAGAGAAAAGCCTGATGTCATTTTAGACTACGCAACACTGACTGGCAGCATGGCGGTGGCGGTGACAGATCGCATGAGTGGCGTGATATGCAACCGCCCAGAACTTGCCTGTAAAGCAATAGGCGCGGGCGTTGCAGCGGGGGAGCGCATTGTCGCTTTTCCTTACGAAGAAGACATGGATAGCGATTTAGAGAGCGATATTGCCGACATTAAACAATGCACCTTAGAAGGTGGCGGCGACCATATGCTGGCAGCACGTTTTATGGGCAAGTTTATTGAAAATAATGTGGCTTGGTGCCATGCAGATTTAAGCTCAACAAATCGCAAGGGCGGTTTAGGTGCAGTGCAAAGTGATGTTAATGGCTTTGGCGTGGGCTTTGGTTTAGAAATGATAAAACGATTATTAGATTAACGCTTCACAGCAACATTAAAATAGATGCCCTGTAAGCCAATAACCATGCGGCTCGCTGGGCACTACTTTTCTCTCATGCTAATGGATGCTTTTAAAAACCACTTTCGCGCACAAACAAAGCCGCCACGCGTTCAAACACTGTCGGTAACCAAGCTTTGGCTTGTGTTTCAATTTTTACATTGGTAAGTGTCATTTTTTGTAAATTTGGCTGTTGTTTAAAATTAACCCGCACTTTGTAAAAACCTTGCGCTGGTATGGATTTATCGCCCGCAAGCGTGGCTATTGTTCCGCCATGCTGCGCATCTAACATGGGGTGCGGCAACGCATTAACTTTAGCAGAATCTATCGCGGCTACGTTGCCTTCTAACGCCTGATGCGTGCCGTCATTAAAGTAAATTTTAGCTGCATCACCCAATTGAATGCGGTTAATTTCAGCTTCCTCTACCATCACATCCGCTGCCCAGCTTTGTGGGTCTACCAGCACTGCCATGGCTTGCTTTGGCGACACCCAGGTACCAATGTTTAAGCTGTCGTCAATATCTTGCAGCACACCGGTAAATGGCGCAGTTAAACCCATACGGCTAAGCTCATCTTTATATAACTTTACCTCGGCATTAAACTTGGCTTGTTGATTTTCTAGCGTAGCACGTTTTTCTTCACCATCTTCTTGCCCGCTCAAACTGCGTAATTCAGCCTCCCGCGATTGAGCTAAACCCTCCGATTTTAGTGCCTCCAAGGCAATGTCGGGCGAGTTAAGCGCAAATAGTTGCTGGCCTTGTACAACATTGCCTGTTTTTGCCATGGCAACTAGTTTGCCTGCAGTGGGCGTATAAATGTAGTGTTGATTGGTGGCGTGCACCCAGCCTGCACCTTTAACCGATGTTTGCCAAGGCACCAAGCCCAGTGCGATAACCCCGCCTATTAAGCCTAGCCCAATGATGATACGATTTAGTTTAATCTCACTTCTCCTTTTAAACCATATGGCCAACTCGCGCCAAATCGGAATTGCAATGAACCATAAAATTTCGACCACAAATAAAATAATGCCCAGTACTTTAAAAAATAAATAATACACCAGCCATGCTATACCCAAAAATACAATCATGCGATACACCCAAGTGATGCATGAAAATAGGATTAAAGCACGGCGTTTTTTAGGCGAAAACTCTTCAGGCCAAGCATCGCGCACACCAAGCACAGAGCGGCGTAACCATGTTTTAGCTAAACTACCGGCACGCTCGTGTAGATTTGGAAAATCTAGCAAATCGGACAAAATAAAGTAGCCATCAAAGCGCATAAATGGGCTGGCATTAACAGCCAAAGTCAGTAGCCAACTGGTAGTAGCTAGAAAAAATAGTGCGCTTTTTACAGCGCCATCTGGGCTAAGGCTCCAAGCCAAGGTTGCCACACCAGCAATGCATAACTCAGTAATAATGCCTGCTGCAGCGATGTGCAAACGTTGCTTATTATTGCTTAGTTTCCAGCTTTCTGATGTATCGGTGTAAGGCATAGGAAACATCACCAGCATAGCCAATCCCATATGCCCAACGCGCACACCGTATCGTGTGGCAGTGATGGCGTGTCCAAACTCATGCAAAAATTTGGTAAATAGCAATGCAATGCCGTAACTTAAAAAACCCGCTATAGTCAGTTGCTCGATAAAAGTTGTGCTAAACACATCCCACTGTCGTGCCACTAAAAATAAGCCAGTTAGGGTAATGGCTAGCACAATAAAGGCGGTGATAGGTGAAAATAGCCATTGCACGTATGGCAAAATTTTGGCGAGTAAGACTTGTGGTTTAATCAGTGGAATACGAAAAAATAAGTAGTGATGTACTAGCCAGCTAAATACGTTTTGTTTCTGTTTGCTTTTTTCGGCAATTAGGCGATTCACTGCTTCTGCACTACTAGATTGCAACAGCTTGTTGTTGTTTAAAAAAGCGATTAATTCAGTCACGTTATCTGCATCAACATCTAAAGTAGTTTCAGCATTGACTTCCTCAACAATACCTTTAATATCAATTAGTTGCCAACGCAGTAGTAGCTCAAAATCTAGCCAACCAATGCGGTAAAATTTGTTATTAATCGGGTCTTGTATCATCCAAGCGGGGCTGCCATCGGCGTTATTGGCGGCTTGAATCAGGCGTATTTCTTCACGCAACAACGGCACTGTAGCAGATTTTGCAGGCCTGGCAGGTGCGCTGCTATTGGCTTGCAGGGCATTTAAATCTGTTATATTGGGAGAAATTGCCTGCATGCTAATTTAGATGAAAAACTTAGAAGCCAAGCCACTCGCGTGCTGCAGATATGGGGCGGCGGAACAGATAATAGCCCAGTACGCTCCACTCACCAGAAATACGCGCCGTGCCACGTAAGCCGATACGGGGTAGGGCTTTTGTGTCGTCAAAAGCACCTTTTAAACGGTAACTAGAGACGTTTTCAGGGCTCATCGTAGCTTGGTAGCTGGTTTGCTGTAGCTTGGCTTGAATAGGGTGTAGCGGATCTGTGTGTAAAAATAACTTCATTGGCGCACCCATGTTAATGTTGAGTGCATCTTTTACAGGTAGCCACATTAGCAAGCCCGCGTCTGCAGGGTTTGCAATTTGCATCACGCGTTCACCAGTTTGTACTGGCCTGCCAATCCAATCATTGGTGTCAGAGAAAATCGCGATACCATCGCGCTCAGCGCGAATTTCTACGCGTGCCATGAGCGCTTTAATCGAGGCGAGTTCTGCTTCTTTTTCACGCATGCGACCAATAGCACCTGCTAATTCGGCCTTACCTTTAATGTCATCAAACGCACGTTGCTCGGCCACCAGCGCATCTGCTTTGGTTGTTGCAAGCGCCTTAGAAGCCACTTCAAAGCGGTTCATAATCGAGGTATCATCCAAAGTAAACAGCAAATCGCCTGTTTTAACATAACTATTAGGCTGCACTGCAAATGCATGCACCACGCCTTCTTGCGGGGCAGCCACACTAAATGCGTTTAAAGCGACCACCTCGGCTGGCGCAAGGCTGGATAAGCGCACTGGCACTAACATCAGTGCGGCGAGTAGTAAGCTGGCTATACCTAAAGTTTTTAAGTTTATCCAGCTAAATACGGTGCGTACGAGAGAGTGATTTTTTTTATGTAGCGATGCCAAGCAATAACTATAACTATGATGTAAATAGTCTAGCTGAGCCACTTCGTTATCTGGCCACACTTGTTCGCGCGCGTACATGACATGGCCATAAAGCTGATTATCATGCAAAAGTGGAAACACCAGCAAATGTTCGGGCAACCATTCTTGCCAGCCATCAGCATGTTCGGGTTTGGTGTCTGCAAAATTAATACGCTGGCCGCCAGCACTGTTAGCAAACGTTTTGGCAAAGCGGTTAAGCCATACAGAATAGGGCGAGTTTTCTGCCACGCTAACCAAGCCCGAGGCGCTGGTTAAGATAGGTTTTTTATTAAGACTGCTATCAAAAAAAGCTGCTTGTCGATAATGAGCTAGCTGTAATGTTTCGTTGACAATGATAAACTGCAAATCGCTGGGCTTAGTGGCGCTCATGGCGCGTGCCATCAGCTGAATAAACACTTGCTCTTTAGAAGCCGCTTGCAGATTGACTTGCGAACTGGCTGGTGTCGGTGCTGATGAAGGTGCTGATTGGCTCATACGCTTATTTTAAGCCGCTAAGTTAGAAATACTAGTTAATGTAGATTAAAAGCTGGCCACACCGCTCATGCCAGCTAACAGTTCTTTATAGCTTTTGAGCATTCTGGCTTCAATTTCAACTGTTTGGCTTACCGGGTCTACGCGGCTATTAATAGCCGAAACGCTAGCTTGATAAGTTTGCGCGGTTTCATCAATGGTAATATTAAACTTGGTACCTACCTTAGTACGCGCCAACATATTGGAAGGTAAGTTCATTTTCAATTTAAGCGGCCCACTGTTCACCAGCTCCATCAAAGGCTGTCCGGGCGTAACTGTCATGTAGTTTTTAACATTGGCTTTAGCTACACGACCTGCCCAAGGTGCGACAATTTTGCATTGCGATACTTGTGACTGATTTAAACTAAGCTGAGCTTTAGCTTTGTTAGATGCACTGGCAGCCAGAGCCACTTCGACATCGCTAGCTTGTTCTAAGCCTTGCATTTTTACTTTAGCTTCGTGTTGCTCAATAGCACCAGAAAGCTCGGCTTTAGACATTTCTACGCGTGCTTTCGCTTCTTCGCAATCAAAAGCCACTAGCGTATCGCCGATTCGAAAGCTTTGGCCTAACGTGCCATTAAAAATGACGATACGTGCAGCTATAGTGCTAGCAATGGTGGTTTCTCTCTCAGGAATCAGCAATACACGTACGGGGTTAGGGCTGGAGTTGGTGACGATACTATCTGGCGTAGCTGTTAAGACTGCTTTTGAAGTACTCGCTGAATCTACGATACTTTTTTGTGGTGCAGATGTCGGGGGTTTGGCTATCTTGATAGCGCTGGTGTTGCTGG